>LUYY01000107.1 GCA_001603415.1 Bacteroidales bacterium Bact_07
GGCTATTGCTGTTTTAAGTTTTGCCATACTTCGTTACAATAAAAAATCAGCTTAGTTGCTCTATTATTTGTATTTTTACCTGAATCATTTTAATAAGTGTGGCTAAAAACTATATCACGGGATTCCTTTTTTTAATCCTATTACTTTGGGATTATTCCTTAAAGGGACAAGTTGTTTTTGACGATAGTTCCCTTTTACGGGTGAAACTTGAATTTGGAATTCAGCAGGTATATGCTGATATTGGCGACAATCCCTCGTATCATAATGGCTATTTAACCTATGAAAATGAGAGTGGTGCAATAGTAAGAATTCCCATTGAGGTCAAGACCCGCGGAATTTTTCGAAAGAATCCGAGCAATTGCTCACAGCCACCGCTCCTTGTAAAATTTAAGCCTAAGGAAACGGCAAATACTATTTTTGAGGGTATCGAAAAGCTAAAATTGGTAACTCCTTGTCAACGGTCGAAGAATTATGAGTATATAGTACTTAAAGAGTATCTTGCATACAAGATTTATCAAATTATTTCACCCTATTCATACAGGGTAAGGCTTTTACAGCTTAGTATAGTTGATTTATACTATGGAAATGAAACAACTACGTATGCCTTTGTAGTTGAACCTACCGAATTGCTTGCCAAGAGGGTAGGAGGAGTAATTAGGGATGCTAAAAATACACATCCAAACGCATGCAACCGAAATTATTACAATAAGATGGCTGTTTTCCAGTATATGATTGGCCACACCGATTGGTCAATAAAGGCGCTGCACAATATCACCCTAATTGAGCCAGAACCATTTGCACCACCAATTCCGGTTCCCTTTGATTTTGATTTTTCTGGTTTTGTTGATGCACCCTATGCGCTTCCGGCTGAACATCTTCCAATTAAAACAGTTAAGGAGCGACATTTCAATGGCTATTGTCGGCCTGAACAGGAATATATTGAAGTTTTTTCATGCTTTATGAACCTACACGATACAATAAAGCACACCATTAACTCGTTTAACCATTTGCCACAACATCAAAGAATAGAATTGAATGGATATATCGATGAATTTTACGAAGTAATAGCATCGGATTCAAAACGTAAATCAAAGATTATTACAAAATGTCGAACCGATTAGGGGTTTAATTCGTATCACTTTCAAATATTTTTACTTAATTTGTTAGAAGTTTTATTATTTTGCAATTACTAGGACTGAAACTACCAAATATGTTAATCAATCAATCGTCAATATTAAAGGCTTCAATTACAGTATCACTTATATTTTCGCTTTGTTTATCGGCTTTTGCTCAAAATGGGTTACAGGTATCAGCACGACTGATTGTAAAAAAAGGCGATTTACAAGGTTCACAAGTAACCGTAACCCAAAATGGCAATGTGGTTCAAACCATTTCGGTAAGTAATAAAGGTGTTTTTGATTTTATTCTCGAATATAACTCCGAATATATTATAGTATTTGAGAAGCCTGGGTATATAACCAAAAAGGTTCTTATTGATACTCGTGTTCCCGAAACATTCCGTAAAGACATTCAGCAAATGACAGGCTTTGATGTGGTTCTGGAAAAACAGAGCGAGGATGTAATTAAGGAGTATGCCAATCCGGTTGCAAAAATCATGTATGCCAAGGATATACGAGATTTTACCTACGATACCGATTACTCCCTGAAAGTGTTAAAGGAAATTGAAAATGAGAACAAAAAGTTAGCCGAGGAGAAAAAGAAAAAGGAAGAAGAAGAGAAAGCCCGCAAGGCCGAGGAGGAAAAACAACGTATTATAGCAGAGGCCCAAAAACGCAAGGACGAGGAAGAAGCTAAACGAAAAGCCGTTGAGGAAGCTCGAAAGAAGGAAGAGGAACGTTTAAAGAAAGAAGCGGAGGAGCGTAGGATTGCCGAGGAGAAGAAAAAGTTAGAAGAGCAAAAACGGCTCGAAGAACAAAAGAAAAAGGCCGAGGAAGAAGCCCGACTGAAAGCAGAGGAAGAGGCTCGCAAGAAAGAGGAATTAAGAAAGCAGGAAGAGGAAAAACTCAGGAAAGAGCAAGAGCGCATCCGACAGGAAGAGGAGGCTAAACGAAAGGCTGCCGAAGAGGCTCGTTTAAAAGAGGAAGAACGATTAAAAAAGGAAGCGGAGGAACGCCGTTTAGCGGAGGAGAAAGCTAAACTCGCTGAACAAAAACGTATTGAGGAAGAGCGAAAAAAGGCTGAGGAAGAGGCTCGGATTAAGGCCGAAGAGGAAGCCCGAAAGAAAGAGGAGCTGAGAAAGCAAGAGGAGGAAAGGCTAAAGCAAGAGCAGGAACGCATCCGTCAGGAAGAGGAAGCTAAGCGCAAGGCTGCTGAGGAAGCCCGATTAAAGGAAGAGGAGCGCATTCGTAAGGAGGCTGAGGCTCAACGATTGGCCGAGGAGGCTAAACGCAAGGCTGCTGAGGAAGCCAAAAAAATAGAAGCTGAAAAGTTGAAGAAAGAGGCTGAAGAAAGGGCTATTGCTGAGGCTAAATTACGCGAGGAGCGACTAAAAGCTGAACAGGAAAAGGCACGTCTGGAAGCCGAGCGCTTAAAACGCGAGGAGGAGGAACGTCGTAAAGCCGAAGAACAGAAAAAGTTGCTGCTTGAGGAACAGCTTAAACGCGATGCCGAGTTACGTCTTAAGCTTGTGGCCGAAAAAATGAGCGCTCAAATTGGTAAGGAGGATGCCGATCAAGTGGTAACTTTGCTGGCTGCCGAGGATATAGCAAAACGTTATACCCGTGAACGAACCGATGAGGTAATACGTTTACCACGCATTATACTTACCCGAACGGTGTTCAACCGAAATAATTCCATCACGTTTTATACCCGTATCGACCATGAGTATGGTGCGGTTTACTACCTAAAGGATGGTTTCTTCATTTCCAAGGAACAATACCTTGCTGAAACACAAAAGTAATAGGCTGTGAAGGAGTTTATTACGGCGTGCCCCCGAAACTGCTACAGCACCTGTAGCTTAGTTGTGCAGGTTGAAAACAACAAAGTAGTTGGCATTAAACCTTTACCGCTGAACAAGGCAACCCCCTTTGGTGGATGCCTCAAAGGGTTAAGCTATGTGGAAAGGGCCAATTCACCCGATAGAATACTTTACCCGCAAAGGAAAACAAATTCCGGATTTAAGCGCATAACATGGGATGAGGCACTCGATACCATAGCCGAAAGGTTAATACATTTCCGCGATATATATGGTCAGCAATCGGTGCTGTTTTACGCTGCCAGCGGCATGGCCGGCTTATTAAACGATTTCAGCGGTAAGTTCTGGCGCCATGTGTATGGCGGAGCTACTACCGTTTACGGAAACCTTTGCTGGCCTGCTGGGCTTGAGGCCACCCGTTTAACGCTCGGCGAGAATAAGCACAATGTCCCCTGGGATTTGGAGAATGCCAAGCTCATTGTACTATGGGGAAAAAATCCAGCGGAAAGCAACCTGCATGAAATGATTCCCCTACACAACGCATTGGATAAAGGTGCTGAACTTATAGTGATTGACCCCCGGAGAAATCAATCATCACAGAGGGCTTCGTTACTTTTACAACCATTTCCATCGACCGATGCTGCCATAGCATTGGCAGTTGCCAATATTCTCATTGAAAAAAGTTGGATTGATAACGATTTTATTGAATCGCATGTTTTGGGCTTTAATCGGTTTGCCGAACACGTAAAGCCCTTTACACCTCGATGGGCTTCTGAAATTTCAGGAGTACCAACTAACCTAATTGAAAAGCTAGCATGGTATATTGGTAATGTTAAGCCAATGACCCTCATTCCCGGTTATGGCATGCAACGCTACACCAATGGGGGGCAAACCGTAAGGGCAATACTTGCCCTTAGCGTGATTACTGGTAACATAGGGAAACCGGGTGCATGCTGGCATTATGCAAACCTGCAAAGCTACGTATTCGACGATGTTCTGGAACCTCTATGCTACTATCCCCCCGAAAAACCCGACGGTATTATTCGCCGTTCAATATCTACTGCTCGTTTAGGCGAGGATATGCTTGCCACCCAAAATCCTGAGCTTAAAATGATTTGGGTTGAACGCGGTAACCCGCTCACCCAAAACCCCAATACCGGTAAAGTCCTTCAGGCCTTCCGAAAACTCGATTTCAGAGTGGTAGTGGAGCAGTTCATGACCGATACAGCCTTGGAAGCCGATATTATTCTTCCGGCAAAAAACATGTTTGAACAGTCCGATATTATCGGTTCCTACTGGAACCCTTACATCCAGCTAAAGCAAAAGGTGGTTGAACCTGCCGGTGAAGTTAAACCTGAAACTGAAATATACTTGCTACTTGCCCAAAAACTTGGCTTTACTGAGGCTGATTTGTCGCAAGTATTGTTACCGCCGGGCGATGATCAGGTTGACAAATTTCTTGAAAGCCGATTGAACGAGTTTAACCTATCGCTGGATGACCTCAAAAAAGGACCAATACTCGCCCCTGGCTTACAGGAGATTGCCTTTTCCGATTTTCGTTTTGCCACACCTTCGGGTAAGATAGAACTTTACTCGGAGCAGGTTCAATCAATTTGGGGCGAAAATCCACTTCCGGTTTACAAGCCTGCCGAGGAACTTTTCCATAATCAAACGCCTTACCCGCTTTTCCTGATGTCGCCCAATACCAAAAATCGGATTCATAGCCAGTTCAATAACCTAAAAATCATTTCGATGCTAAGCGGTGGCCCTGTTCTTCAAATGAATCCGATTGATGCAACTAAACGGGGCATTGCAAATGGCGATATGGTGGAAGTTTTTAACCATCGTGGTTCATTTACAGTTAAAGCACAACTTACTTACGAGGTAAGGGTAGGTTGTGTTGTAATTCCAAATGGATGGTGGCGCACACAGGGTGCACCGGTAAATGTGCTATCGGAGGGTAGGGAGACCGATATGGGGCACGGATCGGCTTTTCACAACAATAGGGTAGAGGTAAAACTTGTAAAACATACCAAATGAGCGAAAAGGGGTTCATATTCGATTATTCCCGATGCGTGGGATGCCATGCTTGTATAGTGGCATGCTACAACCAAAACCATACTGAACCCCCAATGGCGTGGCGAATGGTGGTTAATGGCAATCCTATCAAAATCCCCCTAAAAGGTTTTATCAACCTTTCCATTGCCTGCAACCATTGTGTTGATGCACCCTGTATGGTCAACTGCCCGGCCATAGCTTATTCAAAGGATGAGATAACTGGAGCCATAGTTCATGACCATTTAAAATGCATTGGCTGCAAGTATTGCACTTGGGCGTGCCCTTACGAAACCCCTAAATTTAATCCGGCTAAGGGTGTGATTGAGAAGTGCAATTTTTGTAACGATTTGTTGAAGGAGGGAGGGATTCCTGCCTGCGCAGGCGCTTGTCCAACTGGTGCCCTAACCTATGGCGATATCGAAATTGAACCAAAACTATCAAAACCCGGCTTTCCCGATGTTGAGACATCACCTCGAATTAATGCTATCAACGATACCGTTGAAAGAGCAATCCCTGAAATGGATATTGATGCCACCGGCTATCAGCAATCAAATTACACCGAACACTATACACATCGAATTAGAGCTTCAAAGGAGATGCCATTAATTGTATTTACATTCCTTTCGGCAGTTTTAGTAGGCTGGTTTATCACCTTTTATCGCTTTGAAAAAATATCATCATTTTATAGGATTGCCTTCATCTTTTTGCTTGCTTTTGCTGGTTTTGCAAGTCTATTACATTTAGGCAAGCCATTAAGAGCGTATAGAGCATTGCTTCATGTTAAATCGAGCTGGTTAAGTCGTGAAATAGCACTATTCGGGGCATTTGCGCTATTGAGTTCGATTTTTGTGCTAACTGGAACAGTTGCACTTTTTTGGTTCGCTTTATTAGTCGGAACATCTTTTCTCATTTCGGTAGAAATGGTTTACCATGTAACCCGAAAAAACTATCGAACACCCATTCATAGTGCAAATACTTTGCTAACCGCAGTTACTTTTGCTTCGCTAATTCTGATATCAAAGGAATTTGTCCTATTCGCACTAATTAAACTACTCCTTTACCTTTCAAGGCATGCCTACGGACAAAAAGTCGATTTTAAAAGGTTTTTGCTCTCATTGCTACGTTTTCTTGCCTTGCTTTTACCGTTTGTAGGAATACTATTTGGGGCAATTTATGTAATAACCCCCTTTGTTATACTCTTTCTGATTGGTGAATTTATTGACCGTTACGAGTACTACACAAACATCGATACCCATAATCCCATACAAAACATTTGATTACCGGAACATTTTATGGAACACTTACCATAATTGGTCAAAAATATTTTACTTCAATTTCATTTCCATATTGATAATTTGGGTAAAATGATTATATTTGTTTTACAAAGTAAAATGGTGACTTTTATAAAAGAGAAAGTGATATGGATGCTTTAAACATAAAAGGGACAGGCGAAACCCCTAACATTATTTTTGATAAAGAAGCAAACAAATTCGAAATCACAGGTAAGTCCTTGCCCGAGGATGTTAAAGAGTTTTACAATCCTGTTTTACGGTGGTTAAAAGCCTATGCTGACGATCCTAATCCAAAGACCATAGTGAAGATAAAAATGGAATACTTCAATACTGCATCGTCAAAGATGATTTTGGAACTTTTTGAGGTTTTGAATGATATGTACACTGCCGGCAAGGATGTTGAAATTGAATGGCATTACATGGAAGACGATGAGGATATGCACGATGCCGGTAACGACTACGCCGATATGCTTGACCTACCCTTTAAAATGATTAGCTACCAGCATATAGCAAAATAACTACCTACCATGGAAAGACTAAACCTTGAACCCACTTTAACTACCCCCAAAGTAATTTTTGACAGGGATAGCGGGGTTTTCCTGATTCAAGGTAAGTCGTTGCCTGAGGATGTTAAATCTTTTTATACTCCTTTGATAACCTGGTTAGACAGTTACTCAAAAAATCCTAATCCCAGAACCAACTTTGAGTTCGACTTTGAGTACTATAATACGGCCTCGTCAAAAATGATTCTCATACTCCTTAATAAACTCCGTGAACTATACAAGAAAGGGAATGAGGTGGAAGTAACATGGAGGTATCCGCAACATGATGCTGAACTAGAAGAGGCAGGAGAAGAATTAGCCGAGTTAATATCAATACCCTTTAAGCTAGTGCCTAAACCAGAAATGTAAATACAATCATAATGATGGAAACTCTGCACATCAAGGCAAGAAAAGATTCCCCTGAAATCACTTTTGATCCTAAAAGTGGAAACTTCACAATAATTGGCGTAAGCCATCCTGAAAATGTAACTAACTTCTATGAGCCGGTTATTAAATGGCTTAATCTATTTAAAACGGAAGTTCAAAAAAATGGGGCTAAATCGGTAAAACCTATAAATTTCCGGTTGTTCTTCAAGTATATCAATTCTGCTTCTTATAAGTATATGATTACCCTTTTTCAGCACATGCAGGAGATATATGAAATGGGGGTACCAATCCAAATTGTTTGGAACTACGAGCCCGGCGATGAGGATATGGCTGAGTCAGGGTGGGAGTTAATTGAGTATTCAGGAATTAAAGCACCCTCGGTTTGCGAGGTTTGTAACGAACCTATTTAGAGGCCGGCCAGTACTGAAATTTAAAAAAATAAGGGGAAGCTTAAACTTCCCCTTTCCTGTTTTTTACTCACCAAAACTTATGCCAACACCTCGAGCAGTGCGGACTAGGTCGCAATCAGGGTCAACAAAGTTGGGACGGTTAATGGCATCAATAAGGGGTACGGAAATGATATCGGGGTGTCGGTAAGCAACCATTTCGCCAAATTTACCCTCAAGCACCATTTCAAAAGCCTTTACGCCAAACTGAGTTGCCAAAACCCTATCGTAAGCTACGGGAATACCACCACGCTGTAAGTGTCCCAGAACGGTTTCGCGGATGTCGGCCTCAAAGCCAATGCTCTTAAGGTCTCGTGTAATTTTGTGCGCAACTCCACCAAGTCGTAGGTTATGGTAACCTACCTCATCGCTTTCGGCCGAGACCAGTGTGCCACCCTTAGGTAGAGCACCCTCAGCTACTACTACAATGGCATGCCCTTTACCTTTATTGTAACGGCTTTGCAAACGCTCGGCAACTTTATGGATGTCGTATGGAATTTCAGGAATTAAGCAAACCTCTGCACCACCGGCAATAGCAGCATGCAGTGCAATCCAACCGGCATATCGTCCCATAACTTCTAGGATAAGTACGCGGTTATGACTGGCCGCTGTGGTAACCAGTTTATCTACAGCCTCGGTTGCAATCTGAACAGCGGTTTGGAAACCGAATGTAAAATCGGTAGCCGACAGGTCGTTATCGATGGTTTTGGGTACACCTATAATGTTCAACCCTTTTTCGTAAAGCTGTTGCGATATGCGCTGCGAGCCATCGCCCCCGATACTAATAACGGCATCGATACCAAGGTATTGGAGTTTACGGATCATCTCATCGGAGCGGTCAACTGCACCCCATGAGCCATCCTTGTTCTTCACTGGCCACGCAAAGGGGCCTCCCTTATTTGTTGTCCCAATTATTGTACCACCCTGAACGTGAATTCCTGCCACTGCGCGTTCGTCAAGCACCTTAATTTCAGTAGGTTCACGTAGAATTCCATCGAACGATTGAATACTACCAATAACTTCCCAGTCGGGTTCCTGAGAGGCGCGCTTCACAATTGCCCGGATCACCGCATTTAACCCTGGACAATCGCCACCTCCTGTTGCTACTAAAACTCTTTTCATTGGTTTTAATCTCGTTTGTTAAGGTTTATATAATGCTATTGTCTTTGTTTTAATACTGAAGTAAAATTGTAGAAAAAGTAACAAATTGTAACCTATTAATCAATTTACTTTAATATTAAAACGTAATGTAGTTATTCATCTCACATTTTGACAAATTACAAATTGTAAAAAGCCAAATTTTTTCCACGTTCGCAAAGGTATGAATTTTTTTAAACGCACAATGCTAAAAAGTATCAAAACTCATGCTGTTACAAATAATTATGCACCGCAAACGTGTGAAAACGGAAAGGGGAAGAACCCGAATAAAAGATTCGGAAACCAGAAATCAGAAAGTAGAAATGTTGAGTAAGTTCTGAAATTTTGCAAGGTTAATTGTATTAATCCCCTTAACCTTAAACTTTGAACCTCAA
>LUYY01000108.1:0-1455 GCA_001603415.1 Bacteroidales bacterium Bact_07
ATTTCTTACCCCTACCGCCTAAATGAGCAACATCACCTTTTTTATTTTGTAAAAAGGTTGACTTTGTCATTTTTATGGTTTAACTTGAATTTGTGATTGTAAATCACCCTATTACAGTAAAAACAAGGGTATGTACAGGGGAAAAAATAGCTTGGTGGTCGATTATGTGGGTAGGATTCACATGAATACCGATCCGTTCTGGTTTTACAACCTTGTTATATTTTTTGATGAGGATAACCAAACGCGTCTGTCTGAGGGAATGCTATCGTTTTACCACCTGTTTGTTGACCAGCTCGACATGAAGCTCTACGAGGAACAAATTCCGCAAAGCATCAACACCAGTAGGGCTTGTTTCTTCTACATGAATTAGCTGTACCAGCTAAGTGAAAATCTGCTTATATTTACAAAAATCTTTTGCCATGATACGACGTGTACTATACACATTGCTGTTTGTGCTATTTGCAGCAGCAGTTGAGGCCATACCCGATACCACACGGGTAGCCCTTATAATTATAGATATTCAGGATTTCTACTTCCCTGGAGGGAAATCGGAACTGGTAAACCCCATTCCTGCCGCTCAAAATGCAGCTAAGGTGCTTGAGTATTTCAGGAATACCCAGCAGTTGGTGGTGCATGTTGGCCATAACGCCAGCGAGGGTCAGGGCTTCTACTCCCTGGTAAAACCTGCCGATGGCGAAATGGTTTTTATGAAGAGTAATGTAAATGCTTTTGTCGATACCGGATTGCTTGAGTACCTGCGGGGGCAGCAAGTATCAAAACTTGTTATTTGTGGAATGCAAACCCACATGTGTGTAGAGGCTGCTGTACGTGCCGCTGCCGATTTCGGCTTTAAGGTTACCCTCATCCACGACGCCTGCGCTACTAAGGATTTGAAATGGGAAAATGAGACCATTCCTGCCAAAATGGTTCACCTATCAACCCTGGCCACCCTGCGCAACTATGCCAAAATCATGAGTACCAAGGAATTTTTGGGGGTTGAGTAGAATAAGTAATCTAAGCCATTTGAGGGATATGGACACTAAGTTCCGTATCCCTTTTTTATTTGCGTTAAGCCTAACGGTTTATGGTGTAGAATCAATGTTGTTTAGTTAAGGATATTTGTCATGTTGAGTCCTGATTTATAGTGGACTCCGTCGAAGCCTCTCTTTGTACCTTTAATCCTTTTATCCCTATTGGCTGGTTTTACAACAATCGATCTTTGCAATGCTTTTCTATTGCGATGCAACGCTTCTCCCTTGTTCTTTGGAGTGCCATTGCGTGCATCGCCAAATATTTGGTATACCTCTACACCCAGGGTTAAAACCCTGGGCTAATCCTATGTGCCCTTACAGGGCGATTAATACTAGTGCGCACAGGCGTGTGGAGATGCGCGCAAACGAGGATACCCTGCTTGCTCCTAATATTATGCCCCTACGGGGCTGAAAACGTTGTCCG
>LUYY01000108.1:1476-25250 GCA_001603415.1 Bacteroidales bacterium Bact_07
GGCAGTGGCATAAAAGCCTGACCCGATAATGGGTCGGGGGTGGAACGTGGCGGTGGGCTTAGTAAGCGATACCTCATGAGCCACGCCGCAGGCATGGCGAATTGTATCGCGTAGCAGTTCCACCCGCGGGCACCCATCGGGTCGGGCTTTTCGGCCTTGATTTTCTTTGGTTCTTTCTTGTATCAAGACAAGAAAGAACATGTATATGGCTCTATGGAATGCTTTTCGGTTGAGTTGCAACGCTTCTCCCTTGTTCTTTGGAGTGCCATAGCGTGCATCGCCAAATATTTGGTATACCTCTACACCCAGGGTTAAAACCCTGGGCTAATCCTATTTGCCCTTACAGGGCGATTAATACTAGTGCGCACAGGCGTGTGGAGATGAGCGCAAACGAGGAGGATTACCCTGCTTGCTTCTAATATTATGCCCCTACGGGGCTGAAAACGTTGTCCGTTGCTTGTTGTTCGGTGTTTGTGGGAAACGACCTCACCCCTGCCCCTCTCCTGAAAGGAGAGGGGAGCGGAAGATGCAAACAGGGGCATAAAAGCCTGACCCGATAATGGGTCGGGGGTGGAACGTGGCGGTGGACTTAGTAAGCGATACCTCATGAGTCACGCCGCAGGCATGGCGAATTGTATCGCGTAGCAGTTCCACCCGCGGGCACCCATCGGGTCGGGCTTTTCGGTCTTGATTTTCTTTGGTTCTTTCTTGTATCAAGACAAGAAAGAACATGTATATGGCACTTTGGAATGTTTCCCTTTTGCGATGCAACGCTTCCCCCTTGCTCTTTGGCATATGCATTGCGTGCATCGCTAAATATTTGGTATACCTCTACACCCAGGGTTAAAACCCTGGGCTAATCCTATTTGCCCTTACAGGGCGATTAATACTAGTGCGCACAGGCGTGTGGAGATGCGCACAAACGAGGATACCCTGCTTGCTCCTAATATTATGCCCCTACGGGGCTGAAAACGTTGTCCGTTGCTTGTTGTTCGGTGTTTGTGGGAAACGACCTCACCCCCTCCCCTCTCCTGACAGGAGAGGGGTAAGCAATTAGGAGAACTTATTGCAGGGCTAAAGTCTCCCCTCTCAGGGGAGATTTAGAGGGGTCGTCTAGGTTGAATGTGGAAAACGGCTTCGCCCCAGCCCTTTTTACTGAGAGGGAACTGAACGAAAGAGGCAGGCAGTGGCATAAAAGCCTGACCCGATAATGGGTCGGGGGTGGAACGTGGCGGTGGACTTAGTAAGCGATACCTCATGAGTCACGCCGCAGGCGTGGCGAATTGTATCGCGTAGCGGTTCCACCCGCGGGGCACCCATCGGGTTGGGCTTTTCAGCCTTGATTTTCTTTGGTTCTTTCTTGTATCAAGACAAGAAAGAACATGCAAATTGCTCTTTGCAATGCTTCCCCTTTTGCGATGCAACGCTTCCACCTTGCTCTTTGGAGTGCCATTGCGTGCATCGCCAAATATTTGGTATACCTGTACACCCAGGGTTAAAACCCTGGGCTAATCCTATTTGCCTCTACGGGGCGATTTTTTTGAGTGAATGCACGCGTCAGAAGACGCGCGCTAAAGAGAGGCTGAAAACATTGTTCGTTATTCATGAAGTGTAATGGAACACAGATGACGCTGATTATGCTGATTTAAACTGTGAAAAACCGCTAAAACCCTGTGCAACAATATGATACTTCATCTGTTGATGGTTGATGGTTTGAGAGTGACCCGTCATCTCATGTCATGCTGAGCCCAGTCGAAGCATCTCTTTTCTCTTTTATCCCCTTTTATCTAAACGACAATGGGTATAGAATTTTTATACACTTAAATAAAACTTAGCGGTAGTTTCCTTATGGTTACACAACTTATCAACCTAAATCAAAAATCATCTGCCACATTCCAATCATCAACAATTACAGGGATTTCAACATAATTTTCTGACCGTCAACCAAAAAAGTTATTAACAAAGTGTAAAAAAGTGGGAAAAAGTGGTTGAAAGTGGAAAATTATTGTATATTTTTACAAATTGAAAACTGAAAATACAATGTCCACATTTATCGGCGATTACGATTGCAAGGTTGATGAGAAGGGGCGCGTCCTCTTCCCCTCATCGCTTCGTAAGCAGGTGAAATCGGAATCGCCCGATAGGTTTGTTGTAAAGAAAGACATTTACGAGGAATGCCTTGTGCTTTACCCCCTTGAGGAGTGGGAGCATCAAACGGCGATAATACGCCGTAACACGAACCCCTACAACAAAGAGCACAACCTGTTTATTAGGGAGTTTTTCAGGGGCACAGCCGAGGTAACCCTCGATACCAACGGTAGGTTACTATTGCCAAAGAGATTGCTGGAGATGGTTGGAATTGGTCGCGATATTGTGATGGCCGGGATGAACGGTAAGATTGAGATTTGGGCTAAGGAGAAGTACGAATCGGCGCAGCTGGGCTCGTCCGATTTTGCCAATCTGGCTGAACGAATACTGGGATCAACACCTTTAAAAGATGAGTAAATGGCCTACCACGTTCCTGTTCTGCTTGCCGAGAGCATTGAGGGGCTGAACATCAGCCCCAATGGGGTTTACGTTGACCTCACCTTTGGAGGTGGCGGGCATTCACGTGCCATTCTGGAAAAATTGGGAAAAAAAGGTCGCCTTATAGCCTTTGACCAGGACGAGGAGGCACAACAAAATGCCCTGGACGATAAGCGCTTCATGCTCATTCGGAGTAACTTCAGGTACTTCCGAAACTTTTTGCGCTACCACGGTATAGAACAGGTAAATGGCATTCTGGCCGATTTAGGCGTTTCGTCGCATCACCTCGATAGCCCCCAAAGGGGATTCTCGTTCAGGTTCGAGGGGCCACTCGATATGCGAATGAACCGGAATGCTAAGTTAACCGCACAGAAAGTGGTAAACGATTACCCCGTAGAGGAACTTACTAGAATTCTGAAACTCTATGGCGAGGTACAGAGTGCAAGCAAAATGGCATCGGTAATTGCCAAGGCGCGTGAAAACCAAAAGATTGAAACCGCCGACCAGCTGCTTGAGATCCTAAAACCTCTTGTGCCCTTTAAGATACAGAATAAAGTTTTAGCTCAGGTTTTTCAGGCCATACGCATTGAGGTGAACCGCGAGATGGAAAACCTCGAGGCAATGCTCGAAAGCTCATCCAAATGCCTGGTACCGGGTGGGAGGTTGGTGGTAATATCGTACCACTCACTGGAAGATAGGATGGTAAAGAACTACCTACGCTACGGTAATACTGAGGGCACCGATAGCAAAGACCTAATGGGCAACAGGAATGTGCCCTTTGAGCAGGTGAACAAAAAGGTGATTACGCCCAGCGATGAGGAATGTAAAGTGAACAACCGCGCCCGAAGCGCTAAACTTAGAATTGGCAAACGAATATGACAGAACAGAGTACACCGGAATTTGACGATGTAAAGGCAACCCAACAGCCCGAGAGCAAAAAAGGGAAAAAGGTTGGCGTAAAAGACTTTATCAGTGGCCGAATCTTAACCCATGAATTGATATCGGGCCAAATGCCATACATTATCTTTTTGGTGGCACTTGCCATTATCTATATTGCCAATAACTATCACTATAATAACCTTTTGAGAACAGAGCTGAAGTTACGCAAGGAGGTTAAAAACCTTCGTGCCGAATCGATAACCACTGCCGCCCATTACATGTCCATAAGTCGACAATCGGAAGTGGTAAAATTAGTTGAAGAAAAAGGCCTTGGCCTAATAGAATCGAGGGTTCCACCTAAAAAGTTGAAATAACCATTAGTGCAGCAGTCACATGACGGTGAAGAACAACATACTGATTAAGATTGCAGGGATATACATCATACTGCTACTGGTGGGTATAGGTATTGTTATAAAGATATTCTTCATACAAGTAGTTGATGGGCACGAGCTGCGGGAAAAAGCTAAAAAAATAACCTACCGTGATATCCTTGTTGAAGCCAATCGGGGCGATATCCTTGCGTCCGACGGAAGGGTATTGGCCACATCGGTACCGTACTTTGACCTTCGCATGGACTTGCTGGCTGCCGGCCTAACCGATTCGGTATTTAGAGCCAATATCGACTCGCTGTCCATATGCCTATCGAGGTTTTTTGGCGATAGGTCGTGGTACTCATACCGTTCGGAACTTACCAACGCCCGTAAGTATGCTAAAAATAGGCGCTACTACCCCATTGCGCCCCGTAAGGTAAACTACATTGAACTACAGGAAATATCAAAATTTCCGCTACTCCGATTAGGCGAAAACAAGGGAGGTTTTATAGCCGAGCAGGTTAATAAGCGTATGCTTCCGCATAACTCCATGGCTGCTCGTACCCTTGGTATGGTAAACCTCGATGGAGGGGTGGTTGGGCTTGAAAAGGCGCTCGACGATGTGCTTAAAGGGCGGAATGGCTTAAGGGTGCATGCCCGAATACCCGGAAACACTTGGGTTGAGGTAAATAGCATGAATAAGGTTGAACCCGAAGATGGGGTTGATATTCTTACCACCCTCGATGTGCAGCTACAGGACGTGGCCGAGGCAGCCCTTAGGAAACATCTGGAAGGGCATGGAGCCAGTCATGGCTGTGCCATTGTAATGGAGGTTGCCACCGGCGATATTAAAGCCATTGCTAACCTCCGGCGCAACGAAGATGGAACCTACGACGAGGTTTACAACTATGCCGTGGGCGAGAGCACCGAACCGGGTTCAACAATGAAAACTGCTACCCTTATTGCGCTGCTGGAGGAAGGCAATATCGACCTAAACGATACTGTAAATACCGGAAAAGGCAAGCTGCAGCTTTACGACCATGTTATATCCGACTCCAAGGAGGATGGCCACGGAAAGATTACGGTTAAGGAAGTATTTGAGGTTTCATCGAATATTGGAGTAATAAAACTTGTTCAAAAGGTTTTCAAGGGCAAGGAAAAAGATTTTGTGAAAAAGCTTTACGAGTTGAACCTTAATCAGCCTACAGGTATCATTATTCCAGGTGAAGTGAAGCCTCAGATCCGATTCCCGGGCGATAGAGGCTGGTCGGGCCTTTCCATGCCCATGATGAGCATTGGCTACGAGGTTCGCCTAACTCCGCTGCAAATTCTTACCTTCTACAACGCCATTGCCAACAACGGTAGAATGGTTAAACCCCGAATAGTAAAGGCATTCCTAAGGCACGGACAGGTAGTTGAGAGTTTCCCGCCTCAGGTTATTCAATCGTCAATTTGTTCACGCTCTACACTTAAAAAGGTACACGAAGTACTGGAAGGAGTTGTTGAAGAAGGCACGGCTACCAACCTTAAAAACCCGAGGTACAAAATAGCAGGTAAAACCGGAACCGCGCAAATAGCAAGGGGTAGTAAGGGTTACAAATCGGGCGGTAGGGTAAGCTATCAAGCCTCGTTTGTGGGTTACTTTCCCGCCGAAGACCCTAAATACTCATGTATTGTTGTGGTAAACTCACCATCGAATAGTGTTTACTACGGGAACGTAGTTGCCGGGCCAATTTTTAAGGAGATTTCCGATAAGGTTTATGCTACGAGCCCTGAATGGTTCAGGGAAATTGAAAGCGATGAGCTTAAGGATTTGCCTCAGGCCAAAACCGGATTGGCAGCAAATCTTGAATACGTTTTGGACGAACTTGATATACCTATTGAAAATAATAGCGATAAACACGACTGGGTAACAGCCCAACGCGATAGCACCAAAATAAAAACATTGCCAGTTGCCCTCTCAAAGAAAAAAGTGCCCAATGTGGTTGGCATGGGGTTACGTGATGCCATTTACCATTTGGAGCGCTTGGGTTTAAGGGTTGTGGCAAAAGGCCGAGGGGCAGTGCGTTCGCAATCGATTCAACCGGGCGAGCCCGTTATTAAAGGTTCTACTGTTTACTTAGAAATGAGCAGAGGAGAGAGTTAGCATGGCAAAACTTCAAGGTATAATTCCTGTAAAGCTGGTAACCAAGACCCTTGGCAATATCAATGTTGATATTGAGGGGTTAACATTCGACTCGCGCAAAGTAAAACCGGGCTGCTGCTTCGTTGCCGTTCGTGGCACTCAAAGCGATGGGCATAGCTATATTCCGCAAGCCATTGAATCGGGGGCAACGGCCATTGTTTGCGAAACCTTACCCGCCGAATGCCCATCAAATGTTACATTTATTCAGGTTGATGATTCATCGGTAGCCTTAGGCTACATGGCATCGGCATACCATGGTAATCCATCGCAAAAGCTAAAACTGGTTGGAATAACCGGTACCAATGGTAAAACTACCACCGTTACGCTGCTATACCGACTTGTCCGACGTATGGGGCATAAGGCCGGTTTGCTTTCGACCGTGGTAAACTACATCGATAATGTTGAAGTTCCATCAACCCACACTACCCCCGATCCCATTCAACTAAATGCTTTGCTAAAGCAGATGGTTGATGCGGGTTGCAATTACTGCTTTATGGAAGTTAGCTCTCACTCGGTGGTTCAGAACCGTATTGCGGGCTTAACGTTTGCCGGAGGCATTTTCAGCAATATCACCCACGACCACCTCGATTACCACAAAACCTTTGCCGAGTACCTTAAGGCAAAAAAACGATTCTTCGACGATTTGCCAGCCGATGCCTTTGCCCTTACCAATGCCGATGATAGGAATGGTATGGTAATGGTTCAGAACACAAAGGCAAAGGTTTACACATACTCGTTACGTTCAATGGCCGATTTCCGGTGCAAAGTGATTGAAAGCCATTTCGACGGCATGATGCTCAATATTGATGGCGTTGAGGTGTGGACAAGGCTTTTAGGCCGATTCAACGCTTATAACCTTTTGGCCATCTACTCATCGCTAATGCTTTTGGGTTTTGATAAAAATGAGATTTTAACTGGCATTAGCGATGTTACACCGGTATCGGGCAGGTTTGAATATGTTCGTTCCGGGCATGGCGTTACCGCCGTGGTTGATTACGCCCACACACCCGATGCGCTGGAAAATGTGATAAAAACCATTAACGAGATAAAATCCGATAACCAACGGCTAATAACGGTTGTGGGTGCAGGTGGTAACCGCGATAAAACCAAACGCCCCGTTATGGCCAAGGTGGCCGCCGAGCTAAGCGATATCGTAATCCTTACCTCCGACAATCCCCGGTTCGAAGAACCAGAGGACATAATTAACGATATGAAAGCAGGCGTTGATGCCTCACTGGCAAAAAAGGTAATAACCATAGTTGATAGGCGCGAGGCCATTCGAACCGCTTGCTTGCTTGCCCTTAATGGCGATATCATTCTGGTTGCCGGTAAAGGACATGAAAACTACCAGGAAATTAAAGGTGTAAAGCACCACTTTGACGATAAGGAAGTGTTAACCGAAATTTTTAAATCGTTGCAGGTATGATATACTATCTGGTTCAACTACTAACTAACTACTGGGATATTCCCGGTGCAGGTTTGTTCCGCTACATTTCGTTCCGCTCGGCTATGGCTTTCATCTTCTCGCTTGCTTTTGCCCTGCTTATTGGGAAACGCATCATACGTTACCTGCAACTTAAACAAATTGGCGAGGAGATTCGAAATCTTGGCCTTGAAGGCCAAATGCAGAAAAAGGGTACCCCAACCATGGGAGGTATCATTATCCTGCTTTCAATGCTTTTGCCGGTACTGCTTTTTGCCGATATCCTTAACATCTACATCATTGTAATGCTGGTTACAACCGTATGGTTGGGAGCAGTAGGCTTTGCCGACGACTACATCAAGGTTTTCCTGAAAAACAAGGAGGGCCTATCGGGTCGTACCAAAATCGTTGGACAGGTTTCGCTTGGCTTATTTGTCGGCTTGGTTATGTGGCTTAGCCCCGATATTGTTATTAGGGAAAAAGTTGAAAAGGTAAAAAAAGATGTTCAGGTTGAAACCCTAGTAACCTCGGAATACAGCAATAATCAACCTGTAACCGTTTCAAAGGCTAAAAAGACAACGCAAACCACCATTCCCTTTGTGAAAAACAACGAGTTTGATTACAACCTACTTAATCCGTTTAAAGGCGAGAGATATGAGTATGTAACATGGATTATCTTCATTCTGGTAGTAATTCTAATCATCACAGCCGTTTCGAACGGTGCAAACCTGACCGACGGGCTCGATGGTTTAGCAACGGGCGTTTCGGCAGTAATCACTACCACCCTTGGTGTTTTTGCATACTTATCGGGTAACGTGATTTATGCCGAATACCTGAACATCATGTACATTCCGCACTCGGGCGAGCTGGTTGTATTCATGAGCGCATTCATAGGTGCCCTTGTGGGCTTCCTTTGGTACAACAGCTACCCCGCCCAGGTATTCATGGGCGATACCGGAAGCCTTACCATTGGAGGTATTATTGCTGTCTTTGCCATTCTCATTCGGAAAGAATTGCTAATCCCTATTCTCTGCGGAATATTCCTTGTTGAGAACCTCTCGGTGGTTATGCAGGTTAGCTACTTTAAGTACACCAAGCGTAAATATGGCGAGGGGCGCAGAATATTCCTGATGTCACCATTACATCACCACTACCAGAAAAAAGGTTACCCTGAACCCAAAATTGTTACCCGGTTCTGGATTGTAGCCATACTGCTTGCTGTAATTACAGTTGTAACATTGAAAATCCGTTAAAAAACCGAAACGTATGAAGCGAATAGTTGTACTCGGAGGAGGTGAAAGCGGCGCAGGAGCTGCTGTGTTAGCCCAGAAAAAGGGATTTGATGTATTCCTGTCGGATTTATCGGAGATTAAACCCCGCTACAAGGAATGGTTAAACAGGTACGATATCCGCTTCGAGGAGGGTAAACATACTGAGGAGTTAATCCTCAATGCCGACGAGGTGATTAAAAGCCCCGGCATTCCCGATAAAGCCCCAATGATTATTAAAATCAAGGAAAAAGGAATACCGATTATTTCCGAGATAGAATTTGCCGGCCGATACACCAATGCATACACGGTTTGTATTACGGGTAGCAACGGCAAAACAACAACCACCTCACTGATATATCACATGATGCAAAAGGCAGGCCTAAACGTTGGCCTTGCCGGAAACATTGGGAATAGCTTTGCCTATCAGGTGGCTGAGTGCAGCTACGATTACTACGTAATTGAGCTTAGTAGCTTTCAGCTCGATGGCATATACAACTTTAAACCCGATATCGCCATACTGCTCAACATCACCCCCGACCACTTAGATAGGTATGACTACAAAATGCAGAACTACGTGGAGTCGAAGTTTAGAATTACCCGTAACCTATCGGAAGACGATTGCTTCATTTTCTGTTCCGACGATGCAGTTACAGTAGAACAGCTCAAAAAGATTGTGCTGCGCGCACAACAACTTCCTTTTTCCCAAAAAACCAAGGAGAACCAAACCGCTTGGCTCGAAAACCTCGACATGTTCATTAATTACGACAATAGCGATTTCAGCATGTCAATAAACGACCTATCCCTAAAGGGAAAACACAATATATACAACTCAATGGCTGCTGGAATTGCCGGACATGTTCTAAATATCCGTAAGGAGGTTATACGCGAGTCGCTATCGGATTTTCAGGGTGTAGAGCATAGGTTGGAGTATGTGCTTACTGTGCGAGGTGTAAAGTATATCAACGACTCAAAGGCAACTAATGTTAACTCGGCATGGTATGCCCTTGAGAGTATGACGACACCGGTGGTTTGGATTGCAGGCGGTACCGACAAGGGTAACGATTACTCGGAACTTATTGATTTGGTTAAGCAAAAGGTTAAGGCACTGATATGCCTTGGAGTTGATAACTCAAAGCTGCATGCCGCATTCGAAGGAGTGGTACCTGTGATTGTTGATGCCAAGTCGGCCGAAGAGGCCGTGCAGCAGGCCTATAAACTTTCGGTACCAGGCGATACAGTGCTGCTTTCGCCGGCCTGCGCAAGTTTCGACCTGTTTGAAAATTACGAGGATCGTGGACGCAAATTCAAAGCGGCTGTTCGAGCCCTCTAAAAACAATTTGAGCCATGGGAGTGCTTTTTGATAAATATTTAAAGGGCGATAGGGTGATCTGGATGATAGTCATCTTTCTTTACCTTGCTTCGCTCTTGCTCATCTACAGCTCATCGAGCTCTTTGGCATTTCGCTACCATGGCGGAAATACAACCTATTTCTTGATTAAGCAACTGGTGTTCCTTGTAGTTGCTTTTATGGTTATGTGGACTGTGCATCTCATAAAATACAGCGTATGGTACAGGCTGGCCAATATTCTGCTTGCACTATCAATACCTTTGCTCGGTATTACACTACTTTTTGGTCGAAACCTGAATGCTGCTTCCCGCTGGTTGGAGATACCCGGATTGGGTATCTCGTTTCAATCGTCGGACCTGGCAAAGGTAATTTTGATAATGTTCGTGGCCAAGTACCTTTCGCAAATGCAGGACAATACCAATGATTTCAAACAGTTTTTAATTCAACTCGTTGCACCTGTTGCATTGGTTTGCGCACTAATTCTACCTGCTAACTTCTCAACCGCAGCATTGCTCGGCCTAACCTGTTGGCTAATGATGTTTGTGGGGCGAGTTAACCTAAAATACCTGTTTGGAATTACTGGGCTTGGAGTGCTTCTGGTAGGAGCGTTTATTGCCATATCGCTTCAGTTTAAAACCCTTAGCAGGGCTCAAACCTGGGTAAACCGAATTGAGAATTTTATTAGCGACGATAAAACGGAGGGCAACTATCAGCTTGAGCAATCGAAAATAGCCATAGCCACTGGCGGAATCATCGGAAAAGGCCCTGGTCGCTCAACGCAGCGCAACTTCCTACCTCACCCCTATTCGGACTTCATTTACGCCATTATAATCGAGGAGTACGGTGTGGTGGGCGGTGTATTCATCCTTATCCTTTACCTCATCTTACTCTACCGGGCTGCATTACTGGTTAAAAAATCCACTCGCCTATTTCCGGCATTCCTTGCATTTGGCCTGGCTCTAATGCTAACGCTACAAGCGTTAATAAACATGGCCGTTGCGGTAGGAGCCATTCCCGTTACCGGCCAACCATTGCCACTGGTTAGCTTGGGAGGTTCGTCGCTCATTGTGAGTAGTGGCGCTCTGGGCATTATTCTGGGGATTAGTAGAAGTCAAGATAAAAAAGAACTGTTCGATGGAGAAGAACCGGTTAAGGATAATAATTAGCGGAGGTGGAACCGGCGGACACATATTCCCCGCCATTTCCATAGCCAACGCCATTCGGGAGTTAGAGCCCGATGTGGATATTCTTTTTGTTGGGGCTGAGGGACGAATGGAAATGGAAAAGGTACCACAGGCCGGTTACAGGATTGTAGGATTGCCGGTTGCCGGATTCTCACGTAGCCTCACGCCCAAGAATATCTTGGTGATATTTAAGTTGATTAAGAGCCTATTCAAAGCAAATCAAATAGTAAAGGACTTTAAGCCACAGGTTGCCGTTGGGGTTGGTGGATATGCCAGTGGGCCAATTTTAAAAGCCGCTCAGCGTAAAGGTATTCCAACACTTCTACAGGAACAAAACTCGTACGCTGGGGTTACCAATAAATTGCTGGCAAAGAAGGCTAAAGCCATATGCGTAGCCTACGAAGGAATGGAAAAGTATTTTCCCGCCGAAAAAATAACGCTAACAGGAAATCCTGTAAGGCAGGATATCGAAAACATTACGGTTACACGTAATCAGGGACTTGAACATTTTGGCATTGAAGCAAACAAAAAGGTACTGCTGGTTTTAGGCGGAAGCCTTGGCGCCCGCACTATCAACCAAAGCCTTTTGGCTTCGCTTGATTTAATTAAAAATCGACCCGACATTGTTGTGATTTGGCAAACCGGTAAACTTTACCACCAAACGGTAAAGGAAGCCTTAGGCAATAACCCTGTTGAGAATATCAGGCTCTACGATTTTATTGCCCGTATGGACTTGGCCTACGTTTCGGCCGATGCCATTATCTCACGTGCCGGAGCCGGAACAATATCGGAGCTTTGCCTTGTTGCCAGGCCCTGCATTCTTGTACCTTCGCCCAATGTTGCTGAAGACCACCAAACCCGAAATGCTCAGGCCCTGGCTTCGCGCGAGGCTGCCATTATGATACCCGATAGCCAAGCTAAAGAAAAATTGGTTAAGGTTGCCTTTGAACTACTCGATAACCCCGAAAAACAAAAAAAACTATCGGAAAATATTGCCCGTTTAGCTTTGCGCAATTCGGCAAAAACCATTGCTCTTGAGGTGCTAAAGCTTGCAGGGATTGATAAAACCAAAAATAAAGGTGATGGAACTGAGTGCTGTTAAAAGGGTTTACTTTCTTGGAATTGGGGGAATTGGAATGAGTGCCCTGGCCCGGTATTTCATACATTACAGGATTCCGGTAGCCGGATACGATAGGGTTTCGTCCGATATTACTCTTAGCCTCGAAGGGGCAGGTGCAGGCATTCACTACACCGATAGTGTTGAAGCCATTCCCTCTGCTTTCCTGAATAAAGAAGGCACCCTGGTAATTTACACCCCGGCCATCCCGGCTAACCATAGCGAATTGGAGTATTTCCGAAACCAAGGCTTTGCTTTAATGAAACGCGCACAGGTGCTTGGGCTAATAAGTTCAAACTATAAAACCCTTGCTGTTGCCGGTACACATGGTAAAACCACCACATCAACCTTACTGGCCCACCTGCTATCATCATCCATGGGGTGCGATGCCTTTTTGGGTGGCATATCGCGCAACTACTCAAGCAACCTGATTCTTGCCGATCGGGGCAAGCAATTGCTTGTGGTTGAAGCCGATGAATACGACCGCAGCTTCCTAACGCTTCACCCGCACCTTGCCATTGTTACCTCAGTTGATGCCGACCACTTGGACATTTACGGAACCTACGATGCTGTGCTTTATGCCTTCCAAGAGTTTGTATCGCAAATCAAACCCGGGGGATATTTGGTTATCAAGCAAAATATAGCATTCAAGCCACTTATAGCAAAAGGGATTGAGGTAATAACCTATGGATTTACCCCCGATTGCCACTACTATCCAACCAATATAAGCATTCACGATGGGCTTTACAGGTTTACCCTTGTAACCCCCCAAGGGCCAATCCATAATCTCACACTCGGTGTGCCAGGCAACTACAATTTAGAAAATGCCCTTGCCGCATCGGCTGCCGCATTAACCATGGGCATATCAATCGACAACCTTGCACAAGGCTTAGAATCGTTCAGGGGGGTTCAACGCCGATTCGATGTAAGGTATAGGGGAACAAAAACCGTCTATATTGATGATTACGCCCACCACCCTAACGAAATTGAAGCACTGATTAGATCGGTGCGCGAGGTTTTCCCAAACCGAAAAATCACTGGAATATTTCAACCCCACCTTTACAGCCGCACCCGCGATTTTGCTGCGGAATTTGCTACTGCTCTCGATAAACTGGATAAACCAATTATCACCGAAATATACCCGGCAAGGGAACTGCCCATTGCAGGGGTTACCTCGGAATCGGTAGTTAAACTGATGAGAAATCCAAACGCACAGATTGTTCCAAAAGCCGATTTAATTAACTGGCTGAAATACAACAATGTGGACATACTGCTAACCATTGGTGCAGGCGATATCGACAGGATGATAACCGACATAGTAAAAACACTTGAGTTAAAGGAGAACAAGCAAAAGAATGAATAAGAAATTGCGCATAGGACTTAGAATATTTGCTTGGCTTTTTGTGCTGGCCTGGGCTATTTATGGCCTTTCCTATGCCAATAAAGTTTATAAGGGGCAACGCTGCACAAAGCTTGAGGTTAGAGTACTCGATAGCGCTAGGCTTAACTTTGTGAAAGCAAAGGATGTATATAATACCATTGTTAAATCGAAGAACTCGCCCCTAGGAATGCCACTTAGTAGGGTAAATACCCATAAAATTGAACAGGAAATTTACCAAATGGCAGCCGTGCGTGATGTTCAGGCCTTTAAAACGGCTAAAGGTGTGCTTAGAGTGGAAATCGCACAACGGCAACCGGTGCTAAGAGTTTTTAATGCCAAAGGGCAAACTTACTATATCGACGACTCGGGTAAAATACTACCCTACTCTTCAGGGTTTGCCGCTAACACCCTGGTAGCAAACGGCAACATTGTGGAACCCTTTAAGGTTGTGCCTAACCTTGATATTACTGCCTTTGTCGACAGCTCAAATGGCAGCAAGGAAAGTTTTATTTATAAACTTTATGAGTTTGCCCGCTATGTAAGCAGTGATAAATTCTGGAATGCCCAAATAGAACAGATTTACGTTCGCAACCGAAACCATGTTGAACTCATTCCGCTGGTTGGACCACACATCATAGTAATGGGTAATTTGGATAACTACGAAACCAAACTCAAGAAACTTAAACTCTTTTACGAGAAAGCTTTGCCAGCCGAAGGCTGGAATAAATACAGTGAAATCAACCTAAAATTCAAAAATCAAATAGTTTGCACAAAATACTAAGAACTATGGCACAGGACAACAACACTTACGTAGCAGCAATCGATCTTGGCACTACCAAGGTAGTAACCCTCTTGGGGAAACGCACTGCAAACGGTCGATTACAGATTGTGGGTTTCAGCACCGCTGAATCGACTGGCATAAAGAAAGGAATGATTCAAAACATCGAGGAAACGGTAAAGGCAGTTGAAAAAACCGTTCGCGAGGTGGAATCGCAAGCCGGGTTAAAAATCAGGTCGGCCTTTGTGGGAATTGCAGGCCAACACATCCACAGCATCAAGAACTTTGGCTACATCACACTCGGTTCCGAAGAAACCGAAATTAAGAAAAGCCACATCAAGCGGCTAATTGAGGACATGTACAATATCCCTGTTGACACAGGCGATAGCATTCTTCATGTGCTGCCGTTGGATTTCTCAATCGATAATATAAAGCTTGAGGATGACAATCCTATAGGTATGCTAGGACGAAGGCTTGGCGCTAATTTCCATATCGTAATCGGGAAAACCTCATCGGCTAAGCATATTGAGAGATGTGTGGACCGCGCCGGCGTAAAGGTATCGGAGCTCATTCTTGAACCTTTGGCATCATCCAAGGCTGTTCTCACCGACGAAGAACGTGAGGCGGGTGTAGCCCTTATAGATATTGGAGGTGGAACTACCGATTTAGCTGTTTACTACAACGGCATTGTTCGCCATACGGCAGTTATACCATTTGGTGGAAACATCATCACCCAGGACATCAAGGAGGGTTGCCAAATTCTTCAAAAACATGCCGAATTGCTAAAATGCCATCACGGCTATGCCCTGATGAGCATGGCACCCGATAACAAAATTATTACCGTTCCAGGAATTAGCGGAAGAGAGCCCAAGGAAATTTCGATGCGAAGCCTTGCCGGAATTATTCAGGCACGCATGGAGGAAATCCTTGATTACGCCCTATTCGAAATCCAATCGTCAGACTTTGCCAATAAACTGAGTGCCGGTGTTGTAATAACCGGCGGAGGGGCTCTGCTTAAGAACGTTGTTTCGCTCATTAAGTTCAAATGGGGCTACGATGTGCGAATTGGGTATCCTTCGGAAATGCTATGCTCTGAATCGCTTGAAAAATATAACTACCCACAATTCTCAACTGTTATTGGTTTAGGTTTAATGGGACTGGAACATATCGATGCTGGCGAAGCCACATCATGCACTGTTGCTGTGGCTAACAAGGAGGGGAACGTAAGTGAAGAATTTGTTGAGATTCAGGAAAAAGAGGCAAAGCAACCCAGTAAACGCAAGCTGGGAATGAAATTTGCCGATGTGCTATCGAAACTATTTGCCGAGGACGATATAAACTAATTTGCCAATGTCTTGTGCCATATATAAAAAACACTATTTGAGTGAACCTAAAAAAACCGAAAGTCATGGGTGACGATATCATAAATTTTGATTTGCCTGTAGTAACCGAGTCGATAATCAAGGTTATTGGCGTTGGCGGAGGCGGCGGAAACGCTGTTAACTACATGCATCGCATGGGAATAAAGGATGTTGACTTTGTTCTATGCAACACCGATGCTCAGGCATTGATAAACAGCCCGGTTGGTATGAAAATCCAACTGGGGGCTACTTTAACCGAAGGGCGCGGAGCTGGGAATAAACCCGAAATTGGCCGTCAGGCCGCCATCGAAAGCTTGCAGCAAATAGTAAACCTGTTGCAAAAAAACACCAAGATGGTGTTTATAACAGCAGGTATGGGGGGTGGAACGGGAACGGGTGCTGCACCAATAATTGCAAAAGCTGCAAAGGAACTTGGAATACTGACGGTAGCCATTGTTACCATCCCATTCCGTACGGAGGGTCGCAAAAGGATGATGCAAGCCATTGAGGGCATCAGGAATATCAGCCAACATGTGGACTCGCTGCTGGTCATCAACAACGAGAAGCTGCTGGAGGTTTACGGAAACCTCAAGCTTACCGAGGCATTTGCTAAGGCCGACGATGTTCTGGCCACTGCTGCCAAGGGTATTGCCGAAATCATCACTGTGCATGGTTATATCAATGTCGATTTTGCCGATGTTGAAACCGTGATGTATAATAGTGGCGTTGCCCTTATGGGATCGGGCAGGGCAAAAGGCGATAATCGTGCACTGGAAGCCGTTAAGCAAGCGTTGGAATCGCCATTGCTCAACAATAACGATATTTCGGGGGCCCGCAACATCCTGCTCAATATCACCTACGGGCAAGATGAGATTACCATGGAAGAGGTAGGCGTTATTATTGATTACGTTCAGCACGCCGCCGGCGACGATGCCGACCTTATCTGGGGTAACGGTTGCGACCCCTCGCTAGGCGACGACCTAAAGGTAACCGTTATTGCCACAGGCTTTGGAACTAACAGTATCCCTGAACTATACGTCAAGGAACGAAACGTCGAAGTGGTGTCGCTCGATTCCGATTCGCATGTAACCAAGATTGAACTGGTAAACGACACCCCCGACATTGAACCAGCCACCAACAAGCATATCCGAAAACCCAAAAAACAACCCTCATTTGACCCTGCACAGCGGGTTATTGAGTTCGATGCTAATTCAGATGGTTTTGAGGTAAAAACCGTTCAGCCCAGTAATACTCCTGACAGGGAGGCTGATAATCAACCCACCCCACCTAAGCCAACCATGCCACAAGCGGCACCATACGCGGGAAATGGAAACAACAAATGGGCCAATATCGAAGAGCTTGAAAGCATACCCGCTTTTAAGCGCCGCAACATGAACTTTGAACCCAACGAAACCCCAAAATCCACTACCATCTCAAAGGTAACCCTTACCGACGACGATATAATAATAAACCCCGAAAACCCATATCTATACGATAACGTGGATTGATTTGAACCCAAATTCGTCACTTGAAAAAATCGATTGACGAATCTCGGTTGAATATTTTGACAATGTAGCTAAAATGATATTCCAGAAACAAGGCGCAGTTGGAAACTGCGTTTTGTTTTACTCCAATTAAGCAACTGAATGAGTAATCGATAAAAGACTAAAGAATTTTCCTCACCACCTCCTCAAACTCCGATAGAATCATGGCAGTGGCGCCCCAAACCATTTCATTGTGTAGGTTGTAGTATGGTGCAGTTATGGGTCGCCCGTGTGAGCTAATAACCTTTACCGATTTATTGGCTTCGGCCAACAAATCGGTTAACGGAACCTCAACAACATACTCCACCTCCTGCAGGTTAGGGGTAAACACTGGCTTTTGGGGCGTAAAGCCCACAAAGGGCTGAACAACCATATTGCTAACAGGTATGTAAAGTTCAGTTAACTGGCCAAGTAGCCGCACCTGCCCGGGTTCAACACCTACTTCCTCATATGTCTCCCTAAGCGCAGTTCCGTTGAGTGTTAAGTCGGTATCATCGAATTTGCCGCCGGGTAGGCTCATTTGGCCACTATGGGGGCCATCGTAGGTTTGACGCTTGATTAGAACAAAGAATAACCCATGGTCGACAGGGTAAAGCAAAATGAGCACAGCACTTTTGCGAGTGGCAGGGTTGGGCACGGTATTTCCCAGCAAATCGGCACGTATGGATGGTGCCATACGCTTCTGGGCATCAATGCCGGGCAATTGCCGGCTTAACTCTTTCTCAATGGTTTTTACCAACCTTTCGGCCGCTTTGCTCACATCAATTTGTTTTGCTTGTCAAAATTAACTATTTGGCTTACTTTTTGATTGCTTTTATCGCAAAAAAATGACAATACGGCAACCCTTTAAGGCTTGTTTGCCAAAAATGCTTATATTTATGAGCTGATAACTATAGAATGGATTAAAAAACTTTTGGCATAAGTTTTTTTTTGAAATGCAATGCTATGATTTGTTAGGTCAAGCCCAAATATCATTATAAAATTTTAACCAAAGCAGCAGTAAACTATGAAACGACTTTTACTCTTACTCCTTGCAGCTACAATTCTGATTGGTGGCGGATGCGCATCGAAAAAGTATGCCAAGAAAGGGATGAAGTTCGAACAGGCCGGTTTATGGGAACAAGCCGCCGATGCCTACATCCGTTCGCTTACCGCTAATCGCGACAATATCGATGCCATTGTTGGCTTAAAACGGGCAGGTCAGCGCGTTTTGGATGAGCGTTCGCTCAAGGTTATTAAAGCATACGAGAACGACGACCTTAAACAAACCGTTTACTCCTACCTCGATGCTGAGAGTTTTAAGAATCAAGCCGCATCGCTTGGTGTGGAACTTACCATATCGAACATGGCTACCGACTATTTTACCGATGCCAAACCAAAATACGTTGAAAAGATATACGCCGAGGCTCAAACCTTACTCGAAGCCGAAAAGTTTAAGGATGCCGAATTGCTGCTAACCGAGATCAAGCGCCTACAACCCGATTATGGCAACACGCAGGATATGCTTAAGGTATCCAAGTGCGAACCTCTATACCGTCAGGCTAAACAGTACATGGAAGCCGCTCAGTACCGTAAGGCTTACGCCAATCTTGATAGAATCATTAAGGATTTCAACAATTATAAGGATTCGCGCGACCTCCGCGACGAAGCCCTGCAAAAGGCAACCATAACCATCAAGGTTACCGACTTTAAGTCAACAGCTTACAATACTGAAGGTATAGCAAAATCGGTTCAAGCCGAAGTTGTTAGCAAGCTAAATGCACTGAATAATCCCTTCATAAAGGTAATTGATGTTCAAAGCACCGATAAGATAATTGAGGAACAACAGCGCAGCATTAACACAGGTGCCGAACTTGAAGTAGGAAAATTACTAGCCGCCAAGGCTCTTCTTAGCGGTGAGGTAACGGTTATTGAGGCCTCACAGGGTAAACTTACAAAAACCGAAAAGCGGGGTTATATCCGCGAGGAAACCAAAACCAAAGACCCACAAACAGGCCAAGAAAAGGTTAATGTTACCTATCGTAAGGCCGTTTACTGGGTTTACAACCAAAAGAATAGCGTTTCGGTGGCACTGAAATTCCAACTCACCTCAACCGAAACCGGAACCGTAATGGTATCGGACTTCGTCCGTAGCAACCAAACCGACGAGGTTTACTACGCCACATTCGATGGTCCAACCTCCAAATTGGTGCCAGGCTACTGGGAAAAAATTGATGCCGACTCGCCAAAGGATGTGGTTAACGACAACCAAACCGACGTACGAAGCCTCCAAGAATTGCTGAAGGCTAAGCGCGATATAACAAGCACTAGCATACTCACCTCGAATGCCATTGAGGACATTGCTAGGCGTACCGCACAAAAAATTAATCAGTACAACCCCGAAGAGTAAAAATGATGAAACGAACACTGGTTTTGCCGTTGATATCGGCAATATTGCTAGGATGCGGAAGTAGTTCAAAAATGGCCCAAACCCCACCGACCCCCTCGTGGGTTCAGGGACGTCCCACTCAGGCCGGGTACTACATTGGAATAGGCTCCGCCCGAAAAACAACCCCCGACTACCAGCAAGCTGCCAAGCAGAGTGCTCTTGCCGATTTAGCAAGCGACATATCAGTTTCAATATCATCACAATCGGTGCTAAACGCCTTTGAAAGCCAGAACTATTTCTCTGAGGATTTTCGTTCATCAATTCGAGCCGAAGCCCAAAAGGAACTTGAAGGTTACGAGGTGGTTGATACCTGGGAAGACCAAAATACCTACTGGATATACTTCCGCCTATCAAAGGAAACCTACAAGCGCATGGTTGAAGAGAAAAAAACTGCCGCTGCAGCTAAATCGCTCGACTTTTACGATAAGGCAATAAAAGCCCTTGATGCTAACGATGCTAAATCGGTCTTGTTGATGTTGGTAAAGGCACTGGAACCCATTAAGCCTTACTTTGCCGAAACTATAACTACCACATACCACGACAAGCAAATATTCCTTGGTAACGAAATCATTACAACCCTAACCAATACATTAAGCTCACTTACCATATCGGGTCCCAAAGTTGTTGAGGTAAAACTTGGCTGGGGAATCGGTAGCGAGCAGCTTACCTATAGCGTAAATAACAACAATGGCATACCACAAAGGGCTATGCCATTAAAGGTAACCTATACCGAACGGCCACTCGCCAATAACAGAATTGTAACCAACCAGCAAGGCGAAGCCTCACTCAGTATCGACGCAGTGCGCTCAAGGAAGGCAAACGAGAACATAAATATTGAAATTGATTTTGAAGCAATAGTTAAGGAAGGTACACGCGATTTTGCCATTGGTAAAATACTGAGCCGCATGAAAACCCCATCGGCTGAAACCAGGATTAACATTATCCGCCCAAAGTTTTACGTAACCTCCGATGAAACCAACCTTGCCAATCCGATTGAGCGCAAACCCCTAGCCGATGCACTAAAGCGAAAAATGCTGGAAACCGGATTCCCCATCACCGATAACCGCTCCGAGGCCGATTACATCATCAACATAGCCGCATCAACCCAAAAAACGGGGCAAGCCGGACAATACGTTCAGGTTAACCTCAACCTACAACTGAATGTTACTAATGCAGCAGGCAAGTCGGTTTATACCTACACAGCCGACCGCATCAATGCCTCGCACTTCGAGGCTCAAACCGCAGGTGTGAACGCTTATACCAATGCTGCAAAGCGCATTGAAAGCAACATTGTTGAGGAACTTATTGAGAGAATAATTAAAGGCGATAGAGCTTATTAGTGTTTAGTTTATAGTGTACAGTGTTTAGAAGTGTTTGGTTTCAAGTGTTTAGTTTGCTTTAAACCGCTATTAGTCAATTGAAACACAAAAAACATCGTAACAACTTGTTTCTATTGACAAATTTCCTCTAAAATATTTCAGGATACGCATTTCGGTTTAACGCACTCTAATCATCCATTCTACCATTCCGAATCATTCCGTTCATTCCGGTTCATTCTGGCTCATTCCAACCCCTTATCCTCACCACCAACTATCAACTACACTTGTCATCCTGAGCACTGTGAAGGAACTCTAATAGACCACAATGGGATGTTTCGCTAGCGCTCCACATGACAAAGTACTTAAAACAGCTATCAACCAACAACAATCAACCATCAACTCCTATTCCTGCCAATGCTGCCACATCTGCATCCCACCTGTCAGTTTCCTGTCAGTTTTCACCTGTAAAAAAGTCAGTTTTTAGGTTTGGCACACGATATGTAAATTACCTTAACGTGAAATTTCGGAAAACTAGTTGTAAACCTAAAAATCATAAGAAGCTATGTCGAACGTAAAGGTAAAACCACTGGCCGATAGAGTGCTGGTAGAGCCCATGGAGGCTGAAGAGAAGACCTCGAGCGGAATCTACATTCCCGACACCGCAAAGGAAAAACCACAAAAAGGAACTATCATTGCTGTTGGTCCTGGTACCAAGGATGTTAACATGGAGGTAAAGGTTGGCGATGTTGTACTCTATGGCAAGTATGCCGGTACTGAAATCACCATCGATGGTAAGGATTACCTCATCATGAAACAATCCGACATCTTGGCTGTTATCTAATTCCCTAAATGTAAACAATTAAAAAACGATAGACTATGTCATCAAAAGTATTAACCTTCGACATCGAAGCACGCGACAGACTAAAAAAGGGTGTTGACCAATTGGCAAATGCCGTAAAGGTTACCCTTGGTCCAAAAGGTCGCAATGTGGTTATTGAAAAGAAGTTTGGTTCGCAGCAGGTTACCAAGGATGGCGTAACGGTAGCCAAGGAAATCGAACTTCCTGATCCACTTGAAAACGTTGGAGCACAAATGGTTAAGGAGGTTGCCTCCAAAACCGCCGACAATGCCGGTGATGGTACTACCACTGCAACCGTTCTGGCACAAGCCATTGTAAACGTTGGCTTGAAAAACGTTACCGCTGGTGCTAATCCCATGGATCTCAAACGCGGTATCGACAAGGCTGTTGCTAAAGTGGTTGAACATCTTAAAAAGCAATCGGTATCGGTTGGCGACGATTACGTAAAGATTGAACAGGTTGCCACCATCTCCGCTAACAACGATAACGAGATTGGTAAACTCATTGCCGAGGCAATGAAAAAGGTGAAGAAGGAAGGTGTTATCACCGTTGAGGAGGCTAAAGGTATTGAAACAACCGTTGAGGTTGTTGAGGGTATGCAGTTCGACCGTGGATACATCTCGCCCTACTTCATCACCGACCCTGAAAAGATGGAAGCCGTTCTGGAGAATCCTCTTATCCTGATTACCGACCGTAAGGTTTCGACCATGAAGGATCTCCTACCCATCCTTGAGCCAGTTGCTCAGAACGGTCGTTCCTTGCTCATCATTGCCGAGGATGTTGAAGGCGAAGCCCTTGCTACACTTGTAGTAAACAAACTACGTGGCTCGCTAAAGATTGCAGCCGTTAAGGCTCCCGGTTTTGGCGATCGCCGTAAGGAAATGCTCGAAGACATTGCCATTCTAACCGGTGGTGTTGTTATCAGCGAGGAAAAAGGCTTACGCCTCGATAGCGCTAAGATGGATATGCTAGGCCGTGCCGAAAAGGTTACCATCGATAAGGAAAATACCACCATTGTTAATGGCGGCGGGAAGAAAGAAGCCATTGACAAACGTGTAGCCCAAATCCGCACCCAAATTGAAAATACCACCTCCGATTACGACCGCGAAAAGCTACAGGAGCGTTTGGCTAAGTTAGCCGGTGGCGTTGCAGTTCTATATGTAGGTGCTGCTACCGAAACCGAAATGAAGGAAAAGAAAGACCGTGTGGACGATGCCCTAAGCGCTACCCGTGCTGCTGTTGAAGAGGGTATTGTTCCCGGTGGTGGTGTTGCCTACATCCGTGCCATTGAGGCTCTTGAAAACCTCAAGGGTAACAACGAGGACGAAACCACCGGTATCCAGATCGTGAAGAGGGCTATTGAAGAACCTCTCCGCCAGATTGTGGCTAACGCCGGTCTTGAAGGCTCAGTAATTGTTCAGAAGGTTAAGGAAGGTAAAGGCGACTTTGGATATAACGCTCAAACCAACAACTATGAGAACCTATTCCAAAGCGGTGTTATCGACCCAACCAAGGTTACCCGTGTAGCCCTTGAAAACGCCGCTTCAATCGCCGGTTTAATCCTAACCACTGAGTGTGTAATTACCGAGAAAAAGGAGGATAAACCTGCCCCCATGGGCAACCCCGGAATGGGCGGAATGGACATGATGTAAAAAATCTCAACTAAATAGCCTGAACGGAGGGATGTTTTTCCCTCCGTTTTTTTTTATCCTATTCAGAATATTTTCTTCTAAATTTGAATAAAATAAAGAAATATGAAAAAATCTATCGTCGGGCTTGCCCTTGGAGCAATTGCCGGAG
>LUYY01000352.1 GCA_001603415.1 Bacteroidales bacterium Bact_07
CAATTATATCGCCTTAAATTGTTATCCTGCAAGCAATATACAGTAAATTGCATTATGCTGCAAGTCTTTAACGAAATTAGAAGGCTGAAAAAAAGGGTACTTTCCAATTATGATTTGGAAGTACCCTTATTCTTTTATTTATACGTTTGCGCGATTAACTCCCTTATCTTGGATTGTTAATCTGAGCCTGGGCCGCCGCGAGGCGTGCGATAGGCACACGGAAAGGTGAGCATGAAACGTAATTCAAGCCTATATTGTGGCAGAATTCAACTGATGATGGATCTCCTCCATGCTCGCCGCAAATGCCAAGTTTAATATCGGGCCTGGTCTTTTTCCCGAGTTCCACGGCCATCTTCATTAACTTTCCGACACCGTTCTGGTCTATCTTTGCGGTAGGATCATATTCAAATATCTTTACCTGGTAATAATCATCAAGGATTCTACCTGCGTCGTCACGGCTAAGGCCGTATGTCATCTGGGTAAGATCATTTGTTCCAAATGAGAAGAACTCAGCCTCTGTTGCTATTTCATCAGCAAGAAGAGCCGCTCTCGGGATCTCAATCATGGTTCCTACTTTATACTCCAGTTTTTCGCCTGCCTCTGAAATAATCGCATCAGCTGTCTTCACTATAATATCCTTGACAAATTTTAATTCCTTTAATTCGCAAACCAGAGGAATCATTATTTCAGGAATGACATTCATACCCTTTTTATTTACATTTATGGCAGCTTCGATAATTGCCCTTGTTTGCATTTCAGCAATCTCGGGATATGAAACAGCCAGACGGCAGCCTCTGTGCCCCATCATCGGATTAAGCTCATGAAGGTTCCTGATGAAGGATTTCAGTTCTGAAGCCGGCCTGCCTAATTCTTTCGCAAGCTCTTCAATATCATCGTCCGACTGTGGTAAAAACTCATGAAGGGGCGGATCCAAAAGCCTTATGGTAACAGGATGGCCTTTCATTTCCGTAAACAATCCTTCAAAGTCACTTCTCTGCATGGGAAGTATTTTATCGAGAGCTCTCTTTCTCTCTTCAACATCACAGGAAACGATCATTTGCCTGAATGCAAAAATCCTGTCACCGAAGAACATATGCTCAGTACGGCAAAGGCCGATTCCTTCGGCACCAAATTTTACCGCTTGTGCCGCGTCCGCCGGAGTATCCGCATTTGTTCTGACATTAAGCACGCGAATTTCATCAGCCCATGACATAAAAGTATTAAAGTAATCCGACATTGTCGGCGGAATAGTAGGTAGTTCTTCGCCGTAAACATTACCTGTGGAACCATCAAGGGATATCCAATCGCCCTCGGTATATTTTCTGCCTGCTTTATCTATGAAATACTTCTCTTCTTCATTAATTTTTAACTCGCCACAGCCTGCAACACAGCATGTTCCCATACCACGGGCTACTACCGCGGCATGAGAGGTCATTCCGCCGCGTCCGGTAAGAATTCCCTGGGATATATGCATTCCTTCTATGTCTTCAGGAGAAGTCTCAAGACGTACAAGTACTATTTTGCTGCAACCCTGCTCTTTGGCAACTATTGCATCCTCAGCGGTAAAATAAACTTTACCGGTAGCAGCACCCGGAGACGCAGGCAACCCCTTTGCAATAACTTTTGCGTTTTTCAGAGCTTTAGGCTCAAACTGGGGATGCAGTAAAGAATCCAATTGTTTTGGATCAACCTTGTTTATCGCTTCTTCCTTTGTAATCATCCCTTCATTAACCAAATCAACAGCGATTTTCAGAGCAGCGTTGGCAGTCCTTTTCCCGTTTCGTGTCTGCAGCATGAAAAGCTTGCCGCGTTCAATCGTAAACTCCATATCCTGCATATCACGGTAATGCTTTTCCAGCTTTTCCGCTATATCAATAAACTGCTGATAAGCTGCCGGATTTGTATCTTTCAGGTGATCAATTGTCTGGGGTGTTCTGATACCCGCAACAACATCCTCTCCCTGGGCATTCATTAAGAACTCTCCATAAAGCTTCTTCTCACCTGTTGAAGGATCCCTTGTAAATGCAACTCCTGTACCGGAATCTTCTCCCATGTTTCCATATACCATTTCCTGCACATTAACAGCGGTTCCCCAATCATAGGGTATGTCATTCAGCCTTCTGTAAACAACTGCCCTCGGATTATCCCAGGAGCGGAAAACCGCCTTTATTGCCTCCATTAATTGCACTCTTGGATCCTGAGGGAATTCTTCGCCCTTTTCATTTTTATATAATTCTTTAAAACGTGACACAAGTGTCTTAAGATCCGAGGCATCCAGATCTGTATCGGCTGTTACTCCCTTTTTCTCTTTAATTTCGTCCATTATTTTATCAAATTTCGCTTTTGGTATTTCCATAACAACATCAGAAAACATTGTTATAAAGCGCCTGTAGCTATCGTATGCAAAACGTGAATTAT
>LUYY01000010.1 GCA_001603415.1 Bacteroidales bacterium Bact_07
GTTGCTACTTATCCTTCCCCTTTCTCAGATTACAATGCTGAGCATTGGTTTAAATCAAAAGAGGATATCCAGATTACTTTGAGTGAGTACATAAAAATTTTTTCTTTTCTTCTTATTGAGCGATGGAAGTGAATACTAAAAGATCTTCCTGTTTTCAACTAAAGTTTTTATTCCGATCAATTAAGATATCATCGAATGAGAGAATTTCCGTACAGATTCCGGGATATTATTCTGGCCATATTTTTGCTAGTTATGGTGTCACCAATTATGCTTTTGGTTATGATTTTAATAAAATTAACTATGCCTGGGCCAATATTTTTTCTACAGCAACGAGTTGGGCGTAATGGGAAATTGTTTCGTATCTATAAATTTCGAAGCATGATTGTTAACCACGATCGAAAGGGAATTACATTAAGCAAAGACCAACGTATAACTCCCTTAGGTCGAGTCTTAAGAAAATATAAAATTGATGAGTTTCCACAATTAATAAACATACTAAAAGGAGATATGAGTTTTGTTGGACCACGACCTGATTTGCCCGGGTACTACGATACCTTGAAAGGTGAGATACGAGATTTATTAAGTCTTAGTCCCGGTTTAACAGGCCTAGATAGTGTATTTTATCCTTTTGAAGAAGAATCGATGAGTAACATTTCTGATCCTGTCACTTACTATAAAACAGTACTTTGGCCGCATAAAGTAAGAATAAACTATTGGTATTACAAACACCGTTCACATTGGTTAGATCTAAAAATAATGCTCAACACAGCTAGCTTGCTTCTTTTTAGGAAAAGAATTTTTTCTTTACCCGAAATCCCGTGATAATGCATCTAATTTCGCAATATCAAAACAACAATGGTATTACGTTAAGAAAATTTTAGGTCCCCTAAGAGTATTTTGAAACTTAAACCAGGAACACAAACTTTAATCTCTATACCTGGAAATTAAACCTTGAAAATTAAAATATGAAACCCAAAATCTACCTCTCTTCACCTCACATGGGTGGTGCCGAATTGGGATATATCTATGAAGCATTTAATACCAACTGGGTAGCACCTCTTGGGCCTAATGTTGATGGATTTGAAAAAGACATTGAAGCTTATACAGGAGCCAAACATGCTGCAGCCTTAAGCAGTGGGACAGCCGCTATTCATTTAGCCTTAATACTGAGTCAAGTTGGCTACGGCGATGAGGTCATTTGCCAGAGCTTTACTTTTTCTGCTTCTGCTAATCCCATTGTTTACCAGGGAGCTATGCCCGTCTTTATTGATTCGGAGAATGAGACCTGGAACATGAGCCCTGAGTTTTTGCAAGAAGCGATCAAGGATAGGCTTAAAAGAGGTAAGAAGCCCAAAGCAATAATTCCTGTTCATTTATATGGAATGCCTGCCAAAATGAATGCAATTTTGGAGTTAGCTGATGAATATGAAATACCGGTAATAGAAGATGCTGCAGAAGCTTTGGGATCTTGCATTGGGGGAAAAAAGTGCGGAACTTTTGGTAAGTGCGGCATTTTATCTTTTAATGGAAACAAAATTATTACTACAAGTGGGGGAGGAGCGCTTATTTCAGATGATGAGGGTTTAATTGCAAAAGCAAGGTTTTTAGCCACACAAGCGCGGGACCCTGCACCGCATTATCAACATAGTCATATAGGTTATAATTATCGAATGAGTAACATTGTGGCAGGTATTGGTCGGGGACAGATGCAGGTGCTGGGTAAAAGAATTGAAGCCAGAAGAGCTAATTTTGAGAAATATAAAAATTATTTTGAGCAGATTAATCTCAGAGGTTACAAGGTATATCTTTTACCTGAACCAGAGGGGTGTTACTCAAATCGCTGGTTGACGACAATTATAATCGATCCATCTGAAAATGGGGGAACTACCCGTGAAGACATTAGGTTAGCCCTGCAAAAAGAAAATATTGAAAGTCGACCTTTATGGAAACCTATGCATTTGCAACCTGTTTTCTCAGGTGCTCCCTATTATGGCTCTGATGTTAGTGAACGTCTGTTCGAACAAGGTCTTTGTCTCCCATCAGGTTCAAATCTAAGCGATGAAGAATGGGAGAGAATTTTCTCAGCATTACAATTTGTGTTTCGTTCATAGAATGATAGTTGAATATCAATGATACATTCATGATTGGAAATCATCCTATTCTTTCTCCCTTGCTGGCTCGATGCTTTAATTGGAAATTTGTTAATCTGGATATATTAGGGATCCCCCAGCAATGGGTTGATACTGGAAAGGAGTGGATTTCATTGCCGCATTTCAGTTATGGGTACATTCCGGAAAAACATTGGCATATTTCTTTTTATCACGATAATAATCAAAAGATGTTAATACTAAAAGATATAAACAATATTGTTGGAAAAAGATTGCAGTGGCGATTACCAGGTATTGACAGTGGCAGCGGGCTTAAGGTTTGTCCCTGGTTAGATCTGAATCGGGCGACCTCAGATATTGAAGGGTGGTCGGGAAATCTTGGAAGAAAAATACGAAGGGCCATTAAGGCAGGTTTAATAGCTCAGCAAGGGGGTGTGGAATTGCTTCCCTTGTTCTACAGGGTTTATGAAACAAGGCTTCATCATCTAGGTTCAGCGGCATTGCCGCTGTTTTTTTTAAAAGAGCTCTTAAAGAACTATCCTGATAAGTCTCTTAATGCCGATGCAAGGGTTTATCTGGTCCTTGATTCATCACGAAAGGTAGTGGGGGGGGCTATATCACTATTTTTTGCAGATTTTTGTGAAAACACGTGGTTTGCTACTCTTCCTGAATATCAAAATATGTATTCCTCTTATATCCTACATGCCTATATGATCAAAGATGCTATTGAAAGGGGTTGCAATATTTACAGTTTTGGAAGAAGTACGCGTGATAGTGGCACTCATATGTTTAAAAAACAATGGGGAACAACTGACATTGAATTGCATTGGTTACAGTATCCCAAGCCCAAGGGAATAGATTTGAAAAATTATCCTTTCTTGCTTAATATCTGGAAAAAAGTCCCTCTTCCCCTGGCTCGCAGATTTAATCCTTTTTTAAGCAAACGCTTTTATTAATATTTAAACGGATGTATATTCTTACCTTTGATATTGAAGACTGGTATCTTTCTTACCCATCCTCACAAATCGATTCCGTAAAATGGGATAATTTGGAATATCGCACAGAAAGAAATACCGATATAATATTATCTGTTTTAGATGATCTCCATCTTAAGGCTACCTTTTTCTTTCTTGGCTATGAAGTCAGGAAAAATAGGAACTTATTGTTAAAGGTTCAAAAACAAGGACATGAGCTTGGCTTTCACAGTATGTGGCATGTACCTCCGCAATTTTTGGGGAAGGAAAAATTCTCTAGTGACATTAAAGAGGGCCTCAGCCTAATGAGAGATCTATCGGGGCAGGAAATATGTTTGTATCGGGCTCCTGTATTTTCGTGGAATAAAAAATGCGATTGGTTTCCTGAGGTGCTGCTTGAAAACGGGATTAAGATAGACAGCAGTACTGTGGCGGGGAGGAAATTAGCAGAAATGGTTGTTCCCAATCATCCTTTTGTCTGGGATAAGAATGGTTCTGAGTTATTCGAATTCCCCCTATCAGCTTTCAATTGTTTTCAATTTAAGATGCGATATTCAGGAAGTGGTTTTTTTCGAATGTTACCTGAACCCGTTCTTCATTATTTATTCTCAAAAAGTGCTTATCACATGCTATATTTTCATCCCCGGGATTTTGATCTAAAGGTTCCATCATCCCCTTATCTGCCGTGGTACCGAAACTATATGAACAGGATCGGTAATCATACTTCAAAGGATAAGCTGATAAACCTTGCTCAGCGTATCAGGCTCATTTCACTGGGGGAGGCATACAACCTTTTTAGGGAAAAACTTGCCTTTGGAAAGATAGGAATCGAAAAATAAGTTTTATATTTTTGTTTGTTGAAGAAAGAAAATGTGTTACCTGCACCTGATAAGGCATCCTCTTATAAAAGAGAGCATTCTCTTGGAGTTTGGTATTTGGTTAGTTTACTTAAATAACAGCGTTCTATGAATAGTTTAATTTCCAGATTTTTGAACCGATATTCCGATAGGTTTCTCTCAAGATGGATTACTCTTTTCCTCGATATTGGAATTGTCTATGCTTCTTATATCCTTACCGTGTTTATCCGCTACAATTTCGTTCCCTCTAGTCTTCAAATGCCTAGGCTTGATCTTATATCCCTGGTCATCACCCTGGTCTATACTTTGGGTTTTATTGTGGGGCGGACTTATCATGGGATTCTGAGACACACGGGTTTGGGAGATTTGGGCCGCATTGCTGTTGTTAACCTAATAGTCTTTTTAGTTCTGCTTTCTTCAGTGATAGTCTCTCTTCGACTCAATGTTTCTCCTGAAAAAGTTGCATCAGCCGGTATTTTATTGGTTCATTTTTTTATGACAACCATGCTTATGTTTATGAGTCGACTGTCCATAAGGGCAGTATATAATCGATTCATGAAGCAGCAAGGCCGTCAGCAAATTAACTATGTTATTTTTGGAGCAGGCCAGGCAGGGCTATTGGTGCTAAATGCTTTGCGGCAAGACAAAATGTTTTACAATCATGTAGTTGCTTTTATCGACGATAATGACTCTAAAATCAACAAAACTCTGGAGGGTATTCCGGTATTAACTGCTGATAAAGTATTAAAATATGAATTTATACGCAAGAATAGAATTACGCAGTTAATCATTGCAATACGTGATCTTGAGCAATCCCGAAAAGCAGAAATAGTAGAGAGGGCATTGGAATTAAAACTAAAAGTCAAATCAGTACCCCCTGTTCATAAATGGATTGACGGTCAGTTAACAGCAAAACAGCTCCGTCAGGTTAAAATTGAGGAGCTGTTGGGTCGTGATCCTATCATTCTTGAAAATGATAACATCAGTCGTTTCGTCAGGAACGAAATAATCATGGTAACAGGTGCTGCTGGATCTATCGGCAGTGAGATAGTTCGTCAGGTGTTGCAGTATCGTCCCGCAAGGGTCATTTTGGTTGATCAGGCAGAGTCTCCATTGTATGATTTGCAATTTGAACTCAAAACACAAAAAAAATATGTTGATATATTCACTTCTGTAGTGTTTTTGGTAGCCAGCGTAAAGGATAAATACCGAATGAAACAAATTTTCTCTACGTATCGGCCAACAGTTGTATTCCATGCTGCCGCCTACAAGCACGTACCCATGATGGAGGAGCACCCTTATGAAGCTGTGATGGTTAATGTTTTTGGAACTCAGATTGTAGCAGACCTGTCAGTTGAATATGGTGTACGAAAATTCGTTATGATCAGTACCGACAAAGCTGTCAACCCCACAAATGTCATGGGAGCAACCAAGAGAATTGCTGAGATGTATGTTCAGGCTTTGAGCAACGGAGCAACCCAATTTATAACCACTCGTTTTGGCAATGTATTGGGTTCTAATGGGAGTGTAATCCCTTTGTTTCGTAAACAAATTGAGCAGGGAGGCCCGGTTACGGTTACTCATAAAGACATAATTCGGTATTTTATGACTATTCCCGAAGCTTGTAACCTCGTGTTAGAGGCTGGGGCTATGGGGAGTGGCGGAGAAATTTTTGTATTCGACATGGGTAAACCTGTAAGAATTTATGATCTGGCTGAACGCATGATTAGATTATCAGGTTTGGAGCCGGGAAAGGATATACAAATCGTTGAAAGTGGCTTGCGGCCGGGTGAAAAACTTTTCGAAGAATTGTTATCTGACGAAGAAAACACCATTGACACCCATCATCCAAAGATAAGAAAAGCAAGGGTCAGAACATGTAATTTGCAAACCTTGCGTATGAAACTGTTTGATTTAGGTAATACATTAATAGAAGGTAATGATTTTGAGCTGGTTGCCAGAATTAAAGAAATGGTTCCGGAATATAAAAGTAACAATTCAGTCTTTTCTCGTCTAGACATTCGCTCCTGAAATAGTGAATCATCAAAAATTTACAAATTTATTCATGCGAAATTGGATTTATCCCATACGGGTAGTAATTAATTTTTATGTCAAAGATAAATTCTGGCGGCCCCTCATTCAGATATCATTGTTTGTTGTGATTACTTTATTGTTTCATTATTTGTGGTGGGGCGGTATCAGGCATTTTCTTACGCAATTTTCCTGGTTTGAGTACTTTAGGCAAATGATGGTAAGTTTAGTTTTTACTATGTCTGCCTGGATGAATGAATATATTTTGGGTTTAGATATCGTCAGACAGGGCACAACGATTATTGTTCCGGGACACGGATTTGTGGAAGTAGTGGAAGATTGCAGCGGCACCAAACAGTTTTATCAGATATTGGTTTTATTTGTATTGTTTCCCGGGCCATGGAGGCATAAGTTATGGTATATTCCTGCATCTTTTATTATTATGCACTTCACCAATGTAATGCGTATTGTTTTTCTTACCCTTACCCTAATTTGGTTTCCTGATGAATGGGACTTTATTCATCTTTACGTCATGCGACCCATGTTCTATGTTGTAATCTTCATGCTCTGGATAATATGGGTTGAAAAATTCGAAAACCCCCGGTATCCATTCCCATCCACAAATGAAAACACCTAAACCCGAACTTTGGACCTAAAACCCGAAACCTGGAACCTGAAACTTTGAACTTGGAACCTGAAACCTGGAACTTGGAACTTGAAACCTGAAACCTGGAACCTGGAACCTGGAACTTGGAACCTGAAACCTGGAACCTGGAACTTTGAACTTGGAACCTGAAACCTGGAACTTGGAACTTGAAACCTGAAACCTGAAACCTGGAACTATGAACCTGAAACTTGGAACCTGAAACCTGAAACAACCTTTATGCGTCAATTTATCATCTTATTTTTTTTAATCTCACTAAGTTTATTCAAGGTACGCTCTCAACCCTTAATTCAGCGCAGCACAAATCCCGACTTTTTTAGCGAGGAATCTGCTATCTATCAACCCAAAAATAAATTTCATACCTCGGTTAGGCCCTTTTTAAACGACGAGATTAATAAGATAATTTTAGCCGACAGTTCAAAGAACAACTTAGAAATAAAATCGGCATATAATCCTGGCTTAAAAATATGGAATAAGTTGTTGAATGAGGATCTAATCGAAATTAATGGAGATGATTATTCTTTTAAGGTTAACCCTCTAATTAATTTTGAAATATCTAATGATTTTAAGAATGATGACCGGGCATGGGTAAATACCAGGGGGGTCATGGTAGACGGGAATATTGGTCCACGCTTTGCCTTTGCAACGCGTTTCTATGAAAATCAAGCCACCTTTGTGGACTATATCGACAAAGAGATTCAAAATATTCGTGTAATACCCGGTCAAGGAGGATACAAGGGGTATAAGACCGATGGTTACGATTTCTCACGGGCTGAAGGCTATATTTCATATAGCCCGAATAATTATTTCAATTTTCGGTTTGGGCACGGTCGCAATTTTTTCGGTGATGGATATCGATCATTGCTCTTAGGTGATGCGCATTTCCCTTACCCCTATTTTTTAATTAGTACTACCGTATGGAGAATAAAGTATATAAATCTTTATGCGGAAT
>LUYY01000109.1 GCA_001603415.1 Bacteroidales bacterium Bact_07
GCTTTTTTTCAAATTTTATGAAACTGAGAATAATTGTAACAATACTCCTACCTTTAGGGATGTTGAACACGACTATGGCTCAAACCCCCGATTCCACTTTTAAGCCATCGGGTAAGCCCATTATTCAGGTTTTTGGCAATTTCGATTACAACGCCACACACAATGCAAAAAAGACTTACGGATTTTGGTTTGGGCGTGCACACTTTGGGTATCAGTATCAATTCAGTGAAAAACTCTCCGGTAAAATCATCATAGATGCTGGCCGGCCAACAACTGTTGGCCAATTAACGGTTACAAGCTCAAGCGGCGATACCCTTAACGTTTCAAACACTTCAAAAGAAGGCAGCTACTACACTATGACCTTGAAATTTGCATCGCTGGAATGGAAAATAAACAATGCTATCACCTTGCAAGCCGGAAGCATACTTCAAAACCATTACATGACCCAGGAACGCTTTTGGGGCTACCGCTACCTTGCACCAACCTTTCAGGACAAGTACTACGGAATGCCCAGTGGCGATTTGGGAATAATCGGGTATTTTAGAATTAACGAAATAGTTGGTTTTGATATGGCGCTAACCAATGGCGAGGGATTCCGGTTCGACCAAGATGAATACGGAGATGTTAAGATAGCCGGAGGCGTTGATTTTAACCCAATAAAAGGTCTGCAAACCCGCTTGTACACCGATTACACCAAATCGGACAATCCGCTAAAACCCGCAGAGCAACAGCTATTTTCGATTTTTGCCGGGTATAAGTTCGATAATAAATTTAGAATTGGTGCCGAGTATAACTACCGCAAAAATCACTTAAATATCAAAAACCATAACCTTTACGGATTATCGGTTTACAGCAGCGTTTCGGTTGCAAAGAATGTGGAACTGTTTTGCCGTTTCGACCAGTTACAGTCCAACACCATAAGCGGCGATGCCCAGAGCTGGTATTACAGCGGAATTGGGAATGCATACATTGCAGGAATCCATTACAACCCTGTTAAAGGGGTAAACATTTCATTAAACTATCAGGGTTGGAACCCTAAAGACAGCAGTGTTGATTTTCAGAATCATATAGTGTTAAGCTTTGAGTATAAACTCTAATTTTAGTGTATGGTAGACAATAAAAAAGAAGGATGCCTTTGTGGAGTAGATGAATACATGGTTTTAGCCTGTTCAGGTGCATGCGATTTAGGTCAAGTAACCGATTGGGTTGCCCGCAAACTTAGAGATAACGGCGTGCGGAAGATGAACTGCCTTGCAGTGGTTGGAGCTGGAATTGAGCCGTCCATCGAGGCCTTTAAATCAAAGAACATTCTTATGCTCGATGGCTGCCCTACCAGTTGTGGCAAGCGCATATTGGATAAATACGGTTTTACCGATTACAAACACCTTCGGGTAACCGACTTGGGTTACAAGAAAGGTCAGACGCCCGTTACCAATGAGGTTGTTAATGCAGTGTATGAAAAAGCCGAAGTTATATACTAAAGCCAGGCTGTGGCAAGGAATTTTTCCAACATTCAGGGTTTATTGCCACTGATTAGTTGGCAAAGGAGTATTAGTTTTTAATTGATAATTGGATATTATGCGATACTATATCACAATATTAATATACCTGCTTTTGGCTTCAACCAATGTAAAGGCCGCACTTAGAAACGACTCTACACGGGTAGAATTCGACTTTACCCTACGTGAGCGCTTTGAGCTGTGGGACGGAATGAATGCTAAAAACTACGGCAACCCTAACGGGGTTGGCTCACTAAACGATAAAATACTGTTCCAGCGAGTTATTGCTGGCTTTACCTTTAAGCCCTCAAGCAAAATCGATATTGCAGCGCATATGCAGGATTCACGGGCATTGGGCTGGTCGCTTCGCAACTCGAAATACCCAGAATTGTTCAGGGTAAAGCAGAAGAATACGCAGGAACCCTACTACACCATGAACCCCAACGAGGAGTTTTTTGAGATTTACGACTTGTACATCGAGGTAAAGGAGATTTTAAAAAGGGTAAGCCTGAAAGTTGGCCGTCAGAAGATTTCGTTTGGAGATAATCGTTTATTTGGCCCCGGAGAAGGGGGAAACACTGGTCGTTGGACTTGGGATGCAGTTCGATTTTCCTACAAAATCAAGAACAATTCGCTGGATTTATTTGGAGGGGGAACAAAAATTCATGACCCCGAAAAGCTATCGGTGCCATTTACCGAAACCGAGCATTGGGGTGGCGGAGCTTATGCCCATATTGAGCTAAGTAAATTTGGAATAATTGAACCATTTTATGCCATCAAAACACAAGGCTCAGCCGACTATATCAAAGAACAAAACTTCACCAGACAGTGGATTGGGGCAAGAGTTTTTAACGACGACAAAAACAGTTTTACATACGACTTTATGGTTTCGCAAGAATTTGGGGAAGAAGATGGAAAGACCATCAACGCTTTTGGAGTAATTGGTTTATTGGGATACCGGTTTAATGGTTTACCTGCAAAACCCACACTATGTTTGAGGGAAACCTACGCAAGTGGCGGAAACAATACCGATAGTCAGGTACGAACCTTCGACCCAGCTTTTGGTGCTAAGGATAGTTACTATGGGAGAATGAATATCACATCATGGTCAAACCTCGATGACCGTGAAATAGTGCTGTATCTTAGCCCAACGAAAAACCTAAAGCTCGAACTAAATTACCATTTGTTTTATATCCCGGCAACTGCCGACGCTACCCTACTCAGCACCATAAAATTACAGCCCGACAAGCACCATTTAGGCAATGAATTTAACATATACGCCAGTTACCGTATCGGTAAACGTTTACAAATGGTAGGTGTATATGGCTATTTCTGGGCAGGCGATATTCAACCCATCAATGGAAGCCCTGCAATAAATTCGAGTTGGTTTGCCCTGCAAGCACAGTACCATTTCAACACTCAAATATTTGGAAAACAAGGTGATTCGAACTAAATTTACTAATAAAAATTGGATAACCATTAACCTTTAACACCAAACAAATGAAACTAAAACCAACAACTCAAAACGGTGAATGGCATTGGCTTACCGGAGGAATAGTGGTCTCGCTACTCTCCATTGCCACCTATGTGCTGTTCGAGAAACTAAGTTATAAGGATTACCCCTTTGGCATTACAGCCGGGATAGCGTATATAGCCGCAAACTTTAAGTATCTGTTTTCATCGCTTGCTCAAAACCCAGTAATCCAAAATAATCTTACAAGCCCAGCTGCTTTTGTTGAGTTTTTTATGCTCTTTGGGATAATAATTGGGGCTTACCTTGGAGCAAAGCAGAGCAAAAATTACAAACCAGAGGTTATTCCTGCTATATGGGAGAAATACCACGGTCCAAACGTATGGAAACGTTTTGCAGTGGTTCTTGTGGGTGGTTTCTGTCTTGGACTTGGAACCATGTTGGCTGTTGGCTGCACCACAGGGAACATTTTGCAGGGTTGGGCACACCTATCGCTTGGCAGCATGGTAGCCGGAGCCTGTTTCTTTATAGCCGGAATTATTGTTGCAAAAATACTTTACCCTAAAACTGGAGGACGATAATTATGATACTACAAATTATTATAGGAATAGCTATTGGCCTTATATTCGGCTATGCACTGCAACGTACTGGGGTCACAAAGTACCCAAGGGTAACAGGAATGCTTCTGCTAAAGGATTTTAAAATCCTAAAGTTCATGCTCACTGCCGTAACTTTTTCGATGATTGGCTTTTACACGCTGGGCAGTTTGGGCGTTATTGAACTGCACCCAAAACCTTTGGATTGGGGCAAAGTAGTAGGTGGGTTAATTTTTGGAATAGGAATGGGTTTGCTGGGATATTGCCCGGGAACATTGATTGCCCGTATTGGCGAAGCCAAAAAGGATGCGTGGGTTGGTTTACTTGGAATGGTTTTGGGAATCTTATTTTTTGCCGTTAATGTGAAGTTTTTCAAGACTACCCTGATGACCAAAAACATCAATGGTGATATATCAGTTGTATTGGGAATTAACCAATGGGTTATCGTTCCCATTGCCGCCCTTGTTTTTATTGGCATTATATACCTTGCCAATAAAGTGGATGATTTTAAGAAGAATTTTTAAACCGCCACATTTAAAATTGACAAAACTATGTTTCGGCACGCTTTGTTGGGAACTGACCTCTCTAAGGCATCAGCAACGCTTATTGATTCGTCGGATGAGTTCAGTAAAATAGGAATCGAAAAAATTACACTTATTCACGTGGTGGACTTGCGAAACACCAAACTGCCAAATATATTTACCCTCGAAGAACTTGAAGAATCTTTAATTCAGCAAAAAAACATCCTTGAAAGCAAGGGGTTCGATGCTAATGCTGAGATAATTTACGGAATACCTAGCCTTGAAATAGAGAAGAAACGGAAAGAAGTTTCAGCTGATTTGATTATTGTAGGGTCGAACGGTAACAATTGGAGCGGAACAGTACTAGGAGAAACAGCCTCAGAAATCCTTCACAACATGAAACTGCCAGTTCTTCTCATGGTTCTTAAACAAACCAAATCGCTCGATGAGATCTTTTCGCAAAAGAACTTTTTTGAACTTGAACAAGCATTTAAACAAATACAAAAGTTTGAGCCTGATTGGGAACTGTACCGTAAAAACTTAACAGAACATATCCTTTTCCCTACCGATTTTTCCGACTTTTCGGAACATGCCTTCGAGTGCCTTGCCGAACAACCCTTTAAAATTAATAGGTTAACCTTAATGCATGTTCAGGATGAAGTAAAAATTGAGAAACACCTTAAAAACAGGCTAGACGAGTTTAATAAAATTGATAGTGAACGGCTGAAACGATTGCGACAACACTTTGAACAAAAACATCCTGAGACCAGAATATCCATTAAACTTGTTTACGGTAAGCCCAAAACCGAAATAGTAAAAACTATCCAAGCCGAAAAAGTTACCCTTACTGTGATGGGAAGCCAAGGCAGAGGTTCCCTTTCAGACGTTTTTATAGGAAGCGTTAGCCACCATGTCGCTCGACATGCCGATTCACATGTGCTATTCATACCTCTAATTTGTTAAATCATAGAAGATCCAAAGCCATCCTACAAAAGGTTTCAAAAATATCCATTAACAATTTAAATATTAACACCTTAAGGCTATAACTTAAAAAATCAGGATATGAAAACAACCATAGGATTTATAGGCGCAGGCCGAATTTGTAAGATTTTTCTTGAAGCATGGCAAAATTCCAATCTTTCAGGAATTGAGGTTGCCCTATTTGATGCCGAATCGAACAAAGCATCAGCATTAGCTAATACATATCAAAATGTCAATGCGGTTGATAGTATCGAAAAACTTACTCAAACTTGTTCTACCCTATTTTTGGCGATACACCCTCCTGCCTTTCAAAGCGTTATGCCTATATTGAAAAGTAGTGATAGCAAGCCCGAGTTCATTATATCCCTATCGCCCAAAATCACCATTAAACAACTTCAAGAAGGTACAGGGGTTAATCAGATTATGCGATCCATACCAAATGCCCCTTCGATTATTGGCAAAGGGTATAACGTGTATTCTATATCTCCAAACTTTTCGGCTAAATTTATGGAAATGGCTTCTTCCTTGTTTTTGCCGCTAGGCCAATTTGTTATGGTAGAAGAATATTTACTTGAGTCGTATGCTACTATAACAGGCATGGGGCCCACCTATCTATGGTTTCTTTTCAATCACTTACAAATACTTGCCGAAAAATTTGGTATTCCTGAACAAGATGCCAGAAATGCCGTTAATGCTATGATTGTTGGAGCATCGGAAACTTTGCTTAGCTCAAACCTAAACAAGAACGATGTGTTTGACCTAATTCCAAGTTTTCCGCTAAAGCCACGAGAAAATGAAATTACAGGGATATATACTGAAGTAATTGATTCGTTATATAACAAGCTGAAAATTTGATGCCAATGCTGGAATACGAGATAACCGCAACCGTTCTGCAAGGTGGTTTGGCTAAAGCCACTGCCAATAAAAGTGAAGTAAGTTTTGATGCTACCTCTGGCCGGCACAATGAGTTACCCAACCCGGCAGAGTTGCTACTCACATCGCTGGCAGCATGCATGCTCAAAAATGTGCAGCGATACTCAGAGATGCTTAACTTGCCATACCGTAAAGCGCGAGTTAAAATTAAGGGGACCAGGACGGATAACCCTCCATCGATGTCCAAGATAGAGTATGTGCTGGAGGTTGATACCGATGTTGATGATCGGAAACTGGAAACTTGGCATAAAAACATATTGAAGTTTGGCACTATCACCAACACGCTCATGCGTTCGTGCAAAATTACAGGCTCAATTATCAAGTGTAATTTTCAGTGATTTAGAAAATTTTATTGAAAACAACTCCTTGTATTTAAATATTTCATATATTTGTGAACTATTTAAATTAACCCATGGATGAACAGAATAACATATCAGAAGATATTGTAAGGCTGGCCGAAATAGCCAAGGCCATGAGCCATCCTGTAAGACTCTATATTCTTAAAAAGCTATCGAAGGTTGATGCTTGCTGCTATAGTAGTGATATTGTTGATGAACTTGGAATTGGACGTTCCGGTTTATCGCAGCACTTTAAAGAGCTAAAGCATGCAGGTTTAATCAATGCCCACGTGAAAAAACCCTACATTAAGTATTGTATCAACAAAGAGAATTGGGATATCGCCAAAAAACTGTTTAACGATTTGTTCAACGAATAATTTTTTTTAAACAGTATTTCACTACTTTATGAAATACTAAACACTAACATAAAAACCTAAAAAACAAAACGCTATGGCTTGGTTAGCTGAATATCCGAGAGAAAAGGTTAACTGGTATCCAACAGTTGACCTAAGCAAATGCACTCGTTGCGGAATGTGCATGAACTGTGGGAAACAGGTGTTCACATGGACTACCAGGGGGCCTGAAGTTACAAATCCAACCGCTTGTACAATAGGATGCACAACCTGCTCCAACCTTTGCGAAGGCAATGCAATAACTTTTCCAAGTAGAACAGAGCTGAGGGAACTTTACGAAAAGGAAAGGCTATGGGCAAAAGTTACCAAGCAAATGAAAAGAGATGGTTTTTTAG
>LUYY01000011.1 GCA_001603415.1 Bacteroidales bacterium Bact_07
TACTGAGGGTAAAAAAAATGTAAAGTCCGTTTGCGAACAATTAACTTTAGATGTTTGTTTATACCAAAAGAAAGTAGTTTCTTTGATGAATTAATATTTTAAATCAATTTACATGAACGTTTCAAAAAACAAAGTTGTATCAATTAGCTATGAACTCAAGGTTGATGGCGATTTGATTGATGCTGCACAAGCAGATAATCCACTTGTATTCCTCTACGGACATGGCCAGCTCCTGCCCCTTTTCGAGGATAATATTAAAGATCTTACCGAAGGCGATTCCTTCGAGTTTATGATTCCCAGTAAAGATGGCTATGGCGAGGTTAACGATATGGCCATAGTTGAGCTGCCTAAAGAAATTTTTGTTATCGACGGAGAACTTCAGGAAGACTTATTGGTTATTGGTAATCGTTTACCCATGCGCGATTCCGAAGGTAATGCCCTTGACGGAACCGTGGTTGAAGTTACCGATAATTCAGTAGTAATGGATTTTAACCACCCGTTGGCCGGTAAGGATCTTTACTTCACCGGTAAGGTTGAAAAAATTCGCGAGGCTTCAGCCGAAGAAATCAGCCATGGACATGTTCATGGCGAGGGTCACAGCCACTAAAGGTTTGTTCGACTATAAAATCAAAGGGGTGAATTAATTCACCCCTTTTTTTATTTTCCGTAACTTTTTTCTATTTTAGCAGTAATATTTACAATACACCTTAAACCTATACACTATGAAAGGTAAAATTTTGGGGATGGTTTTTATGGTTCTGGCTATTGTAACCGGCTGTAAAAACGATAATGACGATGAAACCCTAAATATCATCAAGTTCAACGATGGGCAGTTCACCCTCTACCGTGGTTATAGCCATAAGTATAGCAATGCTTTACCAACGGGGGCTACACCCTATGTTGTTACTTTACTTGGCGAAGGTGTAAGCTATAGCACCGATGCCGGAAAGTTTACAGGGACTGGCGCACTGATTACTGCCTACATTTACTCCGAAAACAGTGCCGAGGTTAAGAACGGGCTTTACACAATCGATATTTTTTCACAAAAAGGCATCTTTACCGCCGATACCTGCAAGGTTTACTATAACTATGATTTTGCTCAGGATACCGGAAAGGTTTTTATAATCAAAGCCGGTACATTCGACGTGGTTAACCTCGGCAGGGTCATGAGCTATAAAATTGACATCCAAACAGCCGACCTCATCCACTTTACTGGTGAGTTCAGGGGAACAGTCGATCCGCTCTAGTTGGATTTTAGAAATCTGAAACTTTTAATCCCGCTAATGCGGGACAGGTTCCCGCTAATGCGGGACAGGTTCTGAAATCTGAAATCTTGAATCTTGAATCTGAAATCTTAAATATTGAATTATTTAATCCTTTAACCTTCAACCTTTAACCTTGCCTATGCTTCGCAACCTTCCCTTATACGCCAAGATTCTCATAGGCATGCTACTTGGCTTGATCTTTGGATTCTTGATTGTGATTTTCGGGATTCAGCACTTTGCAACCGATTACATCAAGCCCTTTGGTACCATTTTCTTAAACCTGCTAAAGCTTATAGCCATGCCGTTAATTTTCGCCTCGCTGGTAAGTGGGATTAGTGGCTTGAGCGATGTTAGCCGTTTATCGAAATTGGGGATTAAAACCATTTCGCTTTATATTGTAACAACCATTATTGCTGTTTCCATTGGGCTGGTGCTTGTAAGCTTAATACGACCTGGGAGTTACGTTAACGAGGCTAAGAGGGTTGAGTTACTCGAAAAGTATTCGTTCGATTTGGCCAAACGGCAGCAGGCTGCCGAGGGCATCACACAGCAATCGCCCCTGCAATTCCTTGTAGATATTGTCCCTGAAAACGTAGTTAGCGCAGCATCGAGCAATACCTCGATGTTGCAGGTCATTTTCTTTGCCATCCTGTTTGGGGTTGCGTTAATTCTTGTCCCCAATTCAAAGGTTACAGCGGTAAAAGACTTTATTTCCGGTTTAAACGACGTGATTCTAAAAATAGTTGATATCGTTATGCTTTTTGCACCCTTTGGTGTTTTCGCCTTAATGGTGTCGCTATTAGTCGATTTTGTGGGAACCGATTTAGGATCATCGGCTCAACTTTTTGCTTCGTTAGGACTTTACGCTCTAACGGTTGTAATGGGACTTATTTTAATTATTGCTTTGGTTTACCCTACATTTTTATGGATATATACCAAGGTAAGCTTTAAAAGGTTTTACCGTGCCATATTCCCTGCCCAACTGGTGGCTTTTTCCACAAGTTCAAGTGCTGCCACTTTACCTGTAACCATGGAGCAGGTTGAAAAGGAACTTAAAGTTCCTAATGAAATATCGAGTTTTGTACTGCCTGTGGGGGTTACCATAAACATGGACGGAACCAGCCTTTACCAAGCTGTGGCAACAGTATTTATTGCTGAGGTCTTTGGAATAGAGCTCACCCTTGTTCAACTTCTTACCATACTCATAACTGCAACCCTCGCATCTATTGGTTCGGCCGGTGTTCCAGGTGCCGGTATTGTTATGCTTATTATTGTACTCAATTCCGTTGGGTTACCTGTTGAGGGGTTAGCTTTAATCCTTGCCATTGATAGACCATTGGATATGCTGCGCACTACTGTTAATGTTACCGGCGATGCCATGATTGCTACAGTAGTAGCAAAAAGTGAGGGGAAGTTGATAGAGAACTGAACACCTTTCAGTTTTTTTTATTACCTTAGGCTGACATAAGTTAGCCATGAAACCAAACGATTACTCAGCGCATTCCGAGATTTTACGTCAGGTTGGATTTGAATCGCGAACCCTGCTTAACGGTATAACCGGCCCAATTCAGCTAATACGTTCACTAAGTAACGACCCTAACCTGCTTGAAATTCTTCACATTCTCGAACTTAGCACCGTTAGGTTCGAGAAGTTTTCGTTACGATCGCAGCTGCTTTCCGATGTGGTTAATCCCTCATTTCAGGTTTCTACGGAAAAGTTCAATCTTGTAGATTTACTCAAGCATGCCATACTTGAGCTAAACGATTTTATCAACTTTTACGGCGTAAAAATCGAACTCAACCAAAATATAGCCGGAATTGAGGTTGAAGCCGGGAGGGATATAATTTACCAATCCATTTTAATTGTTTTTGAGCAGTTTATGTCGGTTCTGGAAACCGGCTCAACCATACAGGTGGGTGGCGAAGAACGGCATCTCAAACTTACAATAACGGCATTCGACAATGGTTACGTAGCCGATAAGTTTAAACAGTTTTTCGAAAATCAGTCGGCCGAGATTGATATTGCCCTTTTTGTTCAGAGCTTTAACAAATTTGGTATCCCTTTTACCATATCAAAAGATAGCGGACATACTGTAATGGAAATAGCCATTGCCAATTCGTAGTAGCCATGAATGAACTACTTGTTAATTCGCAGGTTAACCTATTTGCCCATATTGTTCTTGATGGCGATGCCAGCTTGCAGCGACTTGCCGAAATTTACACCGAGGTTCTTTTTACCCGAATGGTAAATGCAAGGGTAGGAAAAAAACAAAAGGAGGAGTTAAAGCAGATAATCAGGGAGAAGAAAATAACCGGCAGCAGCGTTGATATCAATAGAATTTGTACAAAACTTAATAGAAGTAGCTCAATTCAGCAGCGCCTGCTACTGCTCATAAACCTTCTTGAATTTGCCCTTTTTGTGCAGAAAAATTCAATCCTGCTTTCAAAATCCGATAATCTATCGGGAATAATTAAACAAATTGCCGATGATCTAAAAATATCAACCGCAACCTACAACCTATGTAATAGCTTTGTTTCAGGGAAACTTTACGAAGTAACCCACCGGGAAAATGTCCTGATTGTAAAATCGAAAAATCCCGATTTAGAGGGTTTCCATTTTATTCAGCGTGAGCAAATTGAAGGGTATTTGGTATTTGTATATTTCCCCGATATTTCGGCCATTTTTTTCCGTTTTCAGGGCAAGGATAGCCTTCAGCTAAACTCTAAGCCAATTCAGCCCAAAGCGGTTTATGCTTTCCAGAGTGGTTCAGTACTATCACTGAATGGGAAACCCTTCCTGTTTTATAGTAAAGTTATTGGGCAATTTAAAGGCTTGTCGGGGCATGAGCCCATAACGCTAAGGTTAAAAAATATTGAGTTTAACTATCCCAAGTCAAAGTTTGGCTTACATAATCTTGCTTTAACGGCTACATCGGGTGAATTGGTTGGTGTTATGGGAGGTAGCGGGGTTGGTAAATCCACCCTTTTTAATCTCTTAAATGGCACACTAATCCCAAAGCGAGGAAGTATCACCCTGAATGGTTTACCATACTCCGATAATCTGGACTACATCCAAAAACTGATTGGTTTTGTTCCACAGGACGATTCCCTGTTTGAGAATCTTACCGTTTTCGAAAACTTATACTACACAGCTCGACTTGCATTGGGTAACCTATCCGTTGAACAAACCAAGGAATTGGTCAATGCTAAGCTTGCTGAATTTGGGCTTTACCAAATCCGCAATTTAAAAGTTGGAAGTTCGCTCTCGCGTAATATTAGCGGAGGACAGCGAAAACGTTTAAATATTGTTACGGAGATCATTCGGGAACCAAAGCTACTGCTGGTCGATGAGCCCACATCGGGTTTGTCGTCGTCCGATTCGCTAAGGGTGATGTCGTTGCTTAAGGAGCAAGCCCTTTCTGGCAGATTGGTTTTGGTGAATATCCACCAACCTTCGGCTGAAATATACCGCTTGTTCGATAAGATACTTGTTCTTGACCAGGGCGGCTACATGGTTTACTACGGCAATCCGCTTGAGGCGGTTCGTTACTTCAAGTCGCAAGCTGGCCGTATTGATGCCGATGAGGTGGAATGTAGCACCTGTCGAAATATCAAATCCGACGAGATTTTCGATATCATTGATGAGAAACAGGTTGATGAGTTTGGGCAACTGACCGAAATTCGAAAAGTATCACCTATTGATTGGAGTAGCCGTTTTATACCTTTTGACGAACCCGAGGAATTTGCAAACCCACTGCCAGAAGTTCGAGCAGTTAAAGCAAACAAGATATTACAACTTGAAGTATTTCTTAAACGTTTAACATTAAGTAAGCTGCGCGATTTAGAGTTTTTTGTCTTCGCATTTATTATACCGGTATTGTTAGCAGCCGTTATTGCTTTTTTTAGCAAGTATTCGTCGCCTAACGAATCGGGCGGTTATACATACATCTTTTACGAAAACTATAATATTCCTATCTTCTTTTTAACCAGCATAATAGCATCTATGTTTTTGGGAATGATTGTTACGTCGGACAGCATTATTAAGGATGCCAATGTAAATAAGCGCGAAGCATTTCTTTTTTTAAGCCGTAAGGCTTACTATAACTCAAAGGTGCTATTTTACTTTGGATTAACGGTTCTTCAGACACTAATCTATACGGCAGTATCAATATACATCCTTAAAGTTAAAGGGATGTTTATACCAATATGGATTATCCTGCTTTTAATGGGATTCTTTGGCAATATAGCCGGATTAATTGTTTCAACCGTATTTAAGTCGCTTTCGGCAGCATACCTTATCGTACCCTTTTTGGTGATTCCACAAATAATCCTTAGCGGTATAACCATCCCATTCGATAGAATGAACCACCGGTTGTCGAATCCGGAGTATGTGCCTTTTATTGGTATAGTTTCGCCTTCGATGTGGGGAATGGAGACTTTACTTGTGTATCAGTTTAAGAACAACCAGTACGAGAGGCATTTTTTTGAAATCGACATGGCTGAGAGTCAAAGCCGTATTCAATCGCAATATCTTATACCAAAGCTATTTCAACTTATCGACAATTATAACCAATCCGATGGAGCTAAACGTGAAAGTAATAAGAAATTGATAGAAAGTGGCCTGAATCAATTACATATCGATATTGATAAAACACCTTTGCCCAACTCGCCTGAGTTGCGCCAGCTGCAAATAAAACTCGATGACCTGCAACGTAAACGACAACAGCAGTATTCAAAAGCTATCAGAAAAAAGGATGAACTAACGGCAAAACTTCAGGGTCAATTTGAGAATGCCGAAAGGTTTATTGAATTTAAGCAAATGCATACCAATAGGGGTGTTGACGATTTAACCTTGGCACGTAAGAATATCACTGCCATTCAGGTAGTCGAAAATAAACTGGTACAAACCATCGATCCTATTTTTAAGCTACCTACCAGCAAATGGGGCAGGGCGCATTTCCTGGCTCCTGCAAAACGGATTGGCAACCGCTTATTCGATACTTTTGAGTTTAACGTGTTGGTTTTATTACTCTTTTTGATAGCCACATACATGCTTCTGATGTTCGATGCAATACCAAAGGCGTTCAGGGTAAAATGAGTGTTTGGTGATTAGTGTTTGGTTCCCCTTGTTTGCGCGCGTCTCCAGACGCGTGCTATTGTTCTGCCACCCCTCTGTTCTGCCCCCCTGTTTGTGTGCGTCTCCAGACGCGTGCATTACTTGTTAATGCGCGTATTATTAGTATCTCATTGTAAATCTGCTCAACCTGCGTCATCAGCGTTCCTTACCACCTCAAGAACAACGCCCCCTGTCATTCCGAGCACCTGCGAGGAATCTCATTTGTAAAAAGATTGAAGGTGAAAAGTGATGCTTCGACGGATTCACTCATTAGCGCGCGTCTCCTGACGCGTGCGTTTATTAATATAAGTTAAAAGGGCCTGTTCCGTGCATTAGCCCAAACTAAATGACTTTATTTAATAACTTCCCATTACTGGTAACTTTTCGTTTTTTCTACCCCTTATCCTTCCCCTATTGATTTTTACCAACAAATAAGTTATCTTAGCAATTCTCAAAATTTATCCGATGAATTAAAACTAAAAACGATATCCTATGAAACGATTCGTAAATTACTTCATGGTTTTTGCTTTGTTGCTTTCGGCAATGGTCTATTCGTGCTCAGGTGGAAAAACTAACCAGTCTGAGGCCGATACTGAACTAACCGAGGATACCCTTGCGCAGGACGAGATGGAAATAATGCTTCCCACTCCCTCGGAGGTACTGAGCATTGTGCTTACATCGGGTATCAAGTATTCCGATGGCTACATGGCGCCACTGGACATTGAGAAAAAGGCAGTTATGGTGAAGCATAAAGCCTTGGTTTTAGGTGTTTACTTTGCCGATTTTGCCTATGCCAACTACTACAATCAGCGGAATGCTTCGTCGGAGTATTTTAAGGCATTACAGGAGCTAACACGCGATTTGGGGGTTGGGTCAATACTTAACGACGCTTACTTTAAGCGCTTCGACGCAAACCTTAACAACCCCGATTCGCTGGATGCCATTTTTGAGGATTTCTCACAGAATGCCTATAACACCATTATTGAATCGGGCAATAGGGAATTGCTTTCCATGATTGGTATTGGCGCTGCCATCGAGGTGTTACATATCGGTATTAATTCCATTGAGAATGCTGCAAACCCCGATGAGGCAATAGCAACGGTTATTGATCAAAGTGCGGTTTTTGATAACTACTATAATAACTTTATTGCCTACAACAGCGATAAACCCGAGTTTAAAAACTTAACCGATGATGTTACTAAAATATTCAAGTTTTTTAAGGAGAAATTGGCAAAAGCCAACAACGAGTCTGTGGTAACCGATAGCAAGCAACATTTCACCATTTCGGGTGGCGATACAGCAAAACTGAGTAAAACCGATTTGGCTCAGCTGCGCAGCATGGTTTCCGACGTTCGTAAAAAGTTAATCGACCTCAAGTATTAACCCTAAAAGTATCGACTATGTTTAAACAAATTATACTTTCTGCATCACTTGTAGTTGCGGCATTTGTAACGGTTAATGCTCAATGCACCGGTTTTCATACTACACGCGATTGTACACCTCCCGAAATTGAAGATTTTAAACGATTTGGACAATCGCGTAGCCGTTTGGTTGAGGCTAAAAAAACCTTTACCTATCAGGTAGTTCTTTTTGGCGGGTACGACTACAAAATTGGCATTTGTACCGAAAAGGGCTACTACCCTGTTCAGTTCAGAATTATTAATGCCGACGACAACTCTGTTTTTTACGATAACGCCAACGACGATTACGTTGAAACCGTAGGTTTTACCGTTGAAAAAACCAAAAACGTTCTTTTTGAAATAACCGTACTGGCAAGTAAGAAGGAGTTCAAGGATGCCACTGATTCCCGTGTGTGTGCCGGCGTTGCCATTTACTGGCGCAAAGTTCCCAAAACTGGTTTTTAATTTAAGCAATGCGTAAATTTATAAATATAACCCTTTTAACACTTTCTTGTATTGCAGCAAGCGGTCAAAACCTTGTTCGGAATGCGGGATTTGAAAAGTATTACACCTGTCCCGATAACTATACCGTGGAGTACACCAAACGGTTTATTCCCGATTGGGTGATGCCCACCAAGGGCACACCCGATTATTTTAACCGCTGTAGCAAGGAGATGGTTGGTGTTCCGCAAAACTTTATGGGCAGTATTTTCCCTGCCGAAGGGGATGGCTTTGTTGGTCTTGTTTTACTCGACACCCCCGATATAAAGGAAGAAATTGATTACCGCAATTACGTACACAGCGGTCCACTTGCACCGGTTACTATTACTAATGCCAACATAAAAAAACCTGATACCAAGCGTAGGGTAAAACCCATCAATTACCGTGAGTATCTGCAAACCCAACTCATTACACCCCTGCAGCCAAACCAACTTTACCGTATTAGTTTTAAATACGCTTTGGCTCAGCACTCCACCTTTGTTTTAAACAGGCTGGGTGTTGCTTTTACTGAGAATCCCATAAAACAGAAGGATGGAGTTTTGCACTATAAACCCAATGCTTTTATCGATACGGTTGCACTTTTTGCCACCCCCGGTATTTGGGTTGAATTTGCCGATACTTTCCGAACTCGCGGGGGAGAAATTTACTTGACCATTGGAAACTTTTACGACGATAAGCAAACCCAATACTTTTCCAACGACATTAGCGGCATAAATACTACGCTTCAGCGTGTAATCCTTACCAACCAGATTGCTTACTACTATATCGACGATGTGAGGCTTGAACCAGTTAAGGCAGCTGATGCCGGGGTACTTTCACCACGCTTTGTGCCATTTAGTATGCTAAAACATAACGAATTGAGTAAAATTGACACCATTGGCCGATTTTTTGCGCTGCTCGACGAGGTTTACTTCGACATAGGTCAACCCGGCACTAAACCACGCAGCCTTTGCCAGCTCGACGGTTTAATAGTGTATCTCCAACATAATCCTAACCTTGGCATTGAACTGAATGGGCTTATTCACGAGGTGGAAACCGATACTGTTGGAGCAAACAGCCGCTTAAACGCCATGAAACAATTCTTTATTGACTGCGGCATTGCTGAGGGTAGGATAAAACTAAAAGTACTCGATGATTTTAAATCCATTTCGCCTAAATACCGTTTTTACCGCGAGGGTTTACCTTGCGTTTACTACTCATC
>LUYY01000012.1 GCA_001603415.1 Bacteroidales bacterium Bact_07
AAGATTTTTGCATTAGCCATAGTTGCTGCTCTAACGCTTGGATTTTCAGGAGTAAAAGCCCAGAACTACAAATTCGGACATATCAACAGCCAGGAATTACTAAAAGCAATGCCCGACAGGGATAGCGCCGAAGCTAAAATTAAAAAGTATGCCGAATCGCTTCAGGAACAGGTAGAGCAACTCCAGGTAGAGTTTAACAAGAAATACCAGGATTACCTCCAAAAACGTAACACATTTACCGATGCAATCCGTGAGATGAAAGAAAAGGAACTCACCGATATGCAGCAAAGGGCTCAGGAATACCAACAGGTTGCTGAGCAGGATTATCAGCGCTTCCAGTCTGAAACCTTGAAGCCCGTTATTGACAAGGCCGACGCAGCCATTAAAAAAGTAGCCAAAGCTAACGGATTTACTTACATTTTTGATACCAGTTCGGGCGTTCTCCTTTACTTCTCCGAACAGAGCATCGATATTACACCGCTGGTTAAGAAAGAGTTAGGCATTACTAAGTAACCACCAAATAACTTAAACATAGGGGGTAAACTGAACTTTGTTCGTTTAGCCCCTATTTTATTTGTAAACGCTATTAGATGAACGGGAATTGTAATCCGATTGGAATTTTCGACTCAGGGGCTGGTGGGTTAACTGTTCTAACGGAACTTGTGAAAATTATGCCCAACGAAAGGTATATTTACTTTGCCGACACGGCAAACTGCCCCTATGGATCAAAGCCTGCAGAGGAAATTATTCACCTTTCGGATCGAATAACCCAATTCCTTCTTTCAAAAGGTTGCAAGGTAGTAGTAGTAGCCTGTAACACAGCAACAGCCGCCGCAATTGACCACTTGCGAAGCTCATACAATATCCCCTTCATCGGTATGGAACCAGCCATAAAACCCGCTTCGCAAAACACTAAAACCAAAAGTATTGGGGTTTTGGCAACTGCAGGAACTTTTAAGGGACGACTTTATATTGAAACCAGCCGCAAGTATGCTGCCGATGTAAACGTTTGCTACCAGGTGGGCGAGGGGTTAGTTGAACTGGTCGAATCCGGGAAAGCCAATTCGACAGAGGCAGAACAACTCCTACATCGATACGTCGATCCTATGGTCGATTGCAACATCGACCATTTGGTTCTGGGTTGCACACATTACCCCTTCCTAAAATCGACTCTCGAAAAAATACTACCAAGTAACATCACAATTGTTGATCCTGCGCCTGCTGTTGCATTGCAAACTAAACGGGTAGCCGATAATCAGGGTTTACTTTGTAAAGAAAATTCCATGAACAGCACCATAATCGAATTTTACTCGAGTAGCAATACCGATATTCTAAAAAATCTTATCGAAACACACCTTAAACCACAGCATAGGATTGATGATATTTACTTTACCAATATCAAACTGTAAAAAATCTTTTGTAACTTTTGATAAAATTAGATAGCTATGCGCAAAGAGGTAGAAATAGTTATTGAGAACACAGGGCAAAAGGTTCATGTAACCCCCGGTCACTCACTTCTGGAAATCTCAAAAATATTCGAAATTAAGCTAGACCATCCCATACTTGGAGCTATGGTTAACAACCAGCTTAAAGAGCTGGAGTATGAAATTTATACACCCAAAACAATTCGTTACATCGATATTACACATCCAGCAGGTATGCGGATGTATCAACGTTCGCTTTTCTTTCTCCTTCAAAAGGCAGTTCGCGATATTATTCCCGGTGCAAAAGTTCGCATTGAGCACTCGGTATCGAAAGGGTTCTACTGCGAGATTGACGGATGTAACCTTCCCCTGGAACTTCCGCTAATATTCAACATTTGTGATAGAATGCGCGAAATTGTGGCTGCTGACCTACCCTTCCGCCGCGATAAGGTGCTAACACCCGATGCCATCAAACTCTTTAGGGATTTAGGGTATGAGGACAAAGCCAAATTGTTCGAAACCCGCCCAAAGCTTTACACATCGGTTTACTATTTAGGCGACATGGCCGATTACTTCTTTGGAAGCCTAGTCCCCTCTACCGGGTACCTTAAGGTGTTTGATGTTACCAAGTATTACGATGGTATGCTGCTTCGAGTACCTAAGCGTTTAAAGCCCGATGAAGTAGAAGATGTGGTTATTCAAAACAAAATGTTCGAAATCTTTCAGGAATACAAGGACTGGCTTGAAATTTTAGGGGTTGAGAATGTTGGAGCCATTAACCAGGAAATAGCCAAGGGTAATGCCAGTGAGTTAATTAAGATATCGGAGGCTTTGCATGAGAAAAAGGTAGCCTACATTGCCGATAAAATCCACCAGCAGCCCGAACCTGTAAGGTTAGTGCTAATCTCTGGGCCATCGTCATCGGGAAAAACAACCTTTGCTAAACGTTTAGCCATTCAGCTTAAGGTAAACGGCCTAAAACCCTACACTATCTCGCTCGACAACTATTTTGTCGATAGGGAGAACACCCCAAAAGATGAGTTCGGGAATTACGATTTTGAAGCCCTTGAGGCACTCGATATTGAATATTTTAATAACAATTTAATCCAGTTGCTTAGAGGCGAAGAAATTGAAATTCCCAAATTCTCATTTGAAGAAGGCAAGCGCTTTTTTGATGGTACCAAGCTTCAAATTGAACCCAATGGAGTAATTGTTATCGAAGGGATTCACGCCCTAAATCCTGCCTTAACGCACCTAATTCCCAATAACCAGAAGTTTAAGGTTTACGTATCGGCCTTAACATCAATCTCAATTGACGGTATTAACCGAATTCCAACCACCGATAACCGCTTAATCCGCCGAATAGTAAGGGATTATCGATACCGTGGATACAGTGCGCTCGACACCATTGGCCGCTGGGAGAGCGTTCGCCGAGGCGAGGACAAAAATATCTTCCCCTTTCAGGAAGAGGCCAACGTTATGTTTAACTCAGCCTTACTTTACGAGTTCAGTGTTCTGAAACGCTTTGCCGAACCAATACTTCAAGAAGTACCACCTACCCGTCCGGAATACGACGAAGCCCAGCGATTGCTTAAATTCCTTAGCTACTTTACTCCCATTTCGGAACGTGAAGTGCCCCCCACTTCCATTATTCGTGAGTTTCTGGGCGGAAGCACATTTTCTTATAAATAAATACAAAGTTTTCAACAATCTATGAATTTGATAATCTGACTTTTATACATACTTTGTTAGTAATATTTCCATTTTTAAAAGCCCAAACAATCAGATTTTTGGGCTTTTTTGTTACATTTTAAACAATTATTTCTTAATATTGTAACTAATTAACCTAAGTGCAAACCTAAACCTTAGCCCAAAAAACGATGCCTAGTATCGTTACAGCGTTTTATAACCTGGTTGGCATTACCCTATTGAGTTTCCTAATTGGAAGCGATGTTGCATTAAATGTAAATGTACCCAAGGCAGTAACTGCCGGAAGCGAATTTGACGTTGAAGTTATTCTGAAAAAGGGAAATCTTAGCGGTTTTGCCCGCCTTCAACAAGAATTGCCTATGGGCTTATCGGCTCAACTGGTTGAGTCATCGCTTGGTGACTTCTCGTTCGATGAGCAAAAGCTCAGATTTGTGTGGCTTCGCCTGCCCGAAGGGAAGGAAATGCGGCTGGTTTACCGAATCAAGGTTGACGAAAGGCTTAAAGGATCGTTCACACTAAAAGGAACCTTTGCCTACGTTGAGAACAACGAACGAAAAACTACCGATTTTCAAACCGCTAACATCACCATAAACCCATCGACCAAAATTGATCCCAACCTAATTGTTGATATTAACGAATTTCAAACCATTATACCACCGCAAGCCCCTGTTGGCTTTATGGCTAGCAACGTGCGTTGCATCAGGCAAACCCCAATCCCAAGTGGCGACCGAAATGATCTCATGGTAAAACTACTTGTTAACAAAGGGAATGCCCAAAAATTTGCCAAAATTGAGGAAGATGTTCCGGAAGGGTTTACCGCTGAGGCCTTAGAAACAAAGGATGCCGTTTTCACTTTTAAGGATCAAAAGGTTAAGTTTCTTTGGATGAACCTGCCAGCTGAACCCCGCTTCATCGTTTCGTATAAACTTATAGCCCCCGACGGCAAAGGGGAAATCACAGTTAGCTTAAAGGGTACTTTCTCATACCTTATTGGCGAAACAACAAGGGTAATTGATATCATTCAGAAAGATATTGACCTAACAAATATTGACCCTGCAGCTTTAGATGGTTTATTAGCGTCAACATCATCAACCGAAGGCGCCAACATCATTTCAGGGTTTACACCCTACTCAGAGGGAGGCGTTGATATTCCCATTGAGTATAAAAAGATAGAAGATAAGCCCAAGCGCAAAGCTAAACCCGCATTCGATATGGAGCCATTCATGCTGATGCCGGAAAAAGGGGTTTACTACAGGGTGCAAATTGCAGCAGGGCATAAACCCATTGATATTAAGCGCTACTTTACCCGCTATAACATCAAGTACGATGTTAGGACTGAGAAACACGATGGATGGTATAAGTATTCCATTGGCTCCTTTAAAGAATACAAGGAAGCACGCGATTTTAGGATCTTTATTTGGAACACATCAAAAATTAACGATGCCTTTGTTACAGCATACAATAACGGCACCCGAATTACAGTGCAGGAAGCGCTAATGATTACTAATCAAAAGTGGTATAGGTAGTTTTATGAGTAAACCGATAAACATCCTAGAAAAATTAGTAATAGCAATGGCACTGTTTTTAGTGCTACCCAACGCGCTTTATGCACAGGTTGATGAAGAAGAATACTATAAAGGTATTCTTGATACCATTGTTGAGGTTCAAAACCCTGTTTACAAACCGGTAATATCGTTAGGATTGGGCTACCTAAGCTTTTGGGGTGATGTTCGAAATCCCATAAGTTCTCCTCTTTACGGGAATGTTGCCGGAAAACTTAACGTTTCCAACCTTGTTGGTCGTAAGCATTACTTTAAGGGAAACATTTTCGCCATTTATGGCGATATTTTTGCCCACGACCCAAAACTCTCATACCTAATGCAACAGCAACCCCTCCCGCTTGACGATTTAAATAACCCTGTTTTTGTTAACTCTGCCTTTAAAACCAACATCTTTCAGTTAGGTTTATCGTTTGAGTACAATTTTGGCCATGTTTTTGGCCCCGCCAAACGGTTCAAACCATACCTATCGGTAGGCTTCTCAACCATCTTCTTTAGCCCAAAGGGCAATTTTATTGATAATGTAGCTGGGAACTTTTACTACTTCTGGTCCGATGGTACCATGCGTAATTTTCCAGAAAATGGGCCTGATGCTTACCGTGCAAGAATTGTTCGATTTGACAACGATTTTGAAACCGACCTTTCAGGGAAAGATCTCTATAAGCAAGGCAGCATTTCTCAACAAACTTTTTCAATCCCAATTGATTTTGGCTTCGACTTTTACCTTTCCGATAGGGTAAACCTAAGAGTGGGAGCCGCTTTTAATTACTGCTTTAGCGATAGAATTGACAACTACGACAGCAAAATAGCCAAAGCCCAGGGATATCCTGTTAAGAATAATATCAATGATATATTTAGCTTTACCTACTTTACCATGAATTTCGACCTGTTCTCCGATCCAAAGACAATTCTTGTGGAAAGGGTTTTTGCCATGCTCGGAGAGGATTACGACTACGAGATTTTCTTCAACGACTCCGATGGTGATGGCGTATTCGACAGGTTCGATGATTGTCCGGATACCCCCAGCGGTGTGGCTGTTGACTCTGTAGGTTGCCCATTGGATTCGGACTTTGATGGCGTATTCGATTACATGGACAAGGAGCCTAATACTCCAGAAGGTGCAATTGTTGACGAAAATGGTACTCAGGTTACAGCCGATGTTCTTGCGGCCATGTTTAACCGTAAAAGTGAGGCAGTTTCGCGCAAGCAGGTGCGTTTAATCCCTGTAACCCATGTTTGGTCTCGTAGCCTTACCTATACCCCTGGTAAAATTCCTGAAAAACTCAGAATTGTTGATGCCGATGCCGATGGGTATATATCGTTCCAGGAATTGATGCGAGCGGTTAACGAGTTTTTCGATGGTAAAAATAATCTTACATTGCAAGATTTATATGACCTAAACGAGTACTTCTTTGCCCAGTAACCCAAACCTAACCAATATATATAATCCTAAAACCTATCTGGTTTAAAAGTAAAGAGGCTGTTTTAAAACAGCCTCTTTACTTTTAGTTAAGAAATGACAATTACTTCTTGTCGCTGCCCAGTCCAACTACCTGGTATTCGGCTACGCTAAGAGTTCTGGAAGAGTTCGGATTAAACTCCTTAACCCAAAAATCGGCACGAGCATTGGAATTGGCATCTTTAAAATGCATTTCAAGGACTGTTCCCAAAAGGAAAGCTGTTCCTCCGGTTGCCATGTACTGGAAACCGTTCATATGGCCAAAAGCCTCGGAGTAATTATACTTAATATCGTTGGTAGCCCATAGCTCAACCTTGCCTTCGGGATTCTCATAAACATACTCCTTACACTTGTAGCCCATAACATTTTTGGTTCGCCCGGATGCCTTGTAGTACATGTTGTAGGCCGATAAATCCTCCTGTGGAACTGGTTCAGCCAACTCATCTTTTCCTTTTGGCTGCTGTACCGAATCGGGTTCAAAGTTCATGGCTATACCGCTTTTCTCTCCATCTTTATCGGCAAGAATAAGCATGGCCTTATTGTTATAGTCAAATATCATTAGCGATTTTTCTTTTTTCCCCGTTTCACGGTTCAGCGCCTCAAACTCCATGGCAAAGTTCCGGGAGTTTTTATCGAAGTAAAAGGCGTAAGCCCCTTTATTTACCTCAGTTGAAGCGGAATCAACTGTTTCAATATCCATTTTCATGCTTGAGGTAAAACTATAGGCTGGGTCAAACTTCACATTTTTGAAACCCATAAGCCCCATCATCTTTTGCTGCATGTAACGGTCAGCTGCGCTTGGCTGTTTCTTTTCCTGCTTTTCAGGTTGCTGTTCTTGTTGCTGCTCCTCAACCTTTTTTTCGTCGTCGCCACGTTTCAACCCTTTTACAATGGCTTTTTGGGCTTTATCCTTAAGGAATCCGCCTACCTGAGCCTCGGTTACCAAGGTCATGCCCAGTAAGGCAACAACCAAGGTAAATGATAATGTTTTTCGTACCATTCTTTTCAATTTAAACGTTTATAGTAATGCAAGTTAAGCAATTGATACGAACATTGCTTTGATTTTCAGGTATTTTTTTGAAAAATATTTCAATACTTTTGTGTGTTAACATCATTGCATATGCAGAAGGGAAAAGAGTCAAAACCACACATAGGAATATATGGCCGCAGGAACAATGGTAAGAGTTCGCTTATAAATCTTCTTGCGGGACAAAACGTTGCTATTGTTTCCGATTTTGCAGGCACTACAACCGATCCGGTAAAAAAATCGTTTGAGATTACTGGATTTGGCCCTGTTATACTGGTTGACACTGCAGGGATCGACGATGTTGGCGAACTTGGGCAGAAAAGGGTTGAAAAAACCCTTCAATCCATCAACCATATCGACCTTGCCCTACTAGTGATTACCTCAAATACTTGGGGCGAATACGAGGATATGCTTGTGAACGAGTTTATCAAAACCGATACACCTTATATAATAGTTCATAACAAGAGCGATATTGAACCTGCCTCTCAAACTTTGAAGGAAAAACTAAATAGTAAAAGGCATTCGGGATTTATTGATATCAGCTGTAAATCACAAAAACAACCCGACGAACTAATCAACCTAATAAAAAAAGCTATCCCCGAATCGTCGTATAGAACACCCACGCTGCTTGGCGACCTTATATCGTATGGCGATATCGTTTTGTTGATTACCCCTATTGATGTTGAAGCCCCGGCAGGGCGACTAATCCTTCCGCAGGTTCAGGCCATACGCGATGTTCTGGACAACGATGCAGTGGCGGTAGTTCTCAAAGAGCGTGAGGTTGACGCTTTTCTGCGAAAAACGCAGGTAAAACCTGCATTGGCTATAACCGATAGCCAGATTTTTGTAAAAGCTGATGCATCAATACCTCGCGACATTCCCCTTACCAGCTTTAGCATTCTCCTCGCTCGCCTTAAAGGCGATTTTGACAACTACCTCAAAGGCACTCCAAAAATATCGGATTTAAAGGATGGCGATAGAGTGCTTTTGCTTGAAAGCTGCAACCATCATGTTTCGTGCGACGATATTGGCAGGGTTAAAATACCACGCTGGCTATCGAACTTTACTGGTAAACAACTGGAATACGATGTTGTAGCCGGGCTTGATGCTTTACCGCGGGATATTAAGGATTACTCCTTGGTTATCCAGTGCGGCGGGTGTATGATTACCCGCAAGCAGTTGATTAACCGTTTGCGTCCAGCAGTTGATGCAGGCATTCCCGTTACCAACTATGGAATGGCCATTGCCTATGTTCAGGGAATATACCATCGCGCTATTGCTCCATTTACTGCAAGTAAGCAATCGAAAGCCGATTATCTTTAGTTATCAATACGGATCAACATCAACCGATGCTATAACCGATACAGTTTCCCTGTTTTGCCTTAGCATTAGGATGCTATGCCCAACAAAATCTTTAATACGCTGAAGTGGTTGTTCTCGCTTAATTTTTACAAGGATTTCGAGTATATAAAGTCCTTGTACTCTTGATACAATGGGTGGTTCTGGCCCCAGTACATTTTCACCCAACAAATGTCTAAGGGTTTTGGCAAGATTTTCGGCCGTAGCTTCCAAAACTACCTTGTTTTTATGCTTTAACGATATCCGTATAAGCCGATAAAAAGGCGGATAGTGGTAACGGTTGCGTTCAGCAAGCTGCCACTCCCAAAAAGAGATAAAGTTTTTATCAACCACACTTTTAATAACCGGGTGGTCGGGCTGGGAGGTCTGAATAATGACCAACCCTTGCTTTTCTTTTCGACCAGCCCTTCCGCTAACCTGTGTTATAAGCTGGAAACTGCGCTCAAATGCACGGAAATCAGGAAAGTTAAGCATATTGTCGGCGTTTAAGATGCCCACAAGGCTAACCCTATCAAAATCGAGCCCCTTGGAAACCATCTGGGTGCCAACCAGAATATCAATTTTACCTTGCTCAAAGCCCGAAATAATTCGCTCATACGATGAGCGGGAACGTGTAGAATCGAGATCGATCCGTTCAATTATGGCGTTTGGAAAGAAAAGGGCAAGCTCATCTTCAACCTTTTCGGTTCCAAAACCTTTAGGCTGCAGGTTTGAACTTCCGCAAGCCAAACACGACCCAAGTTGCTCCATGCCAAAGCCACAGTAGTGGCAGGTAAGCTGATTGGTGTGTTTATGGTAGGTTAAGGTAACATCGCAATGCTCGCAGTGTGGAACCCAGCCACAATCGGCACATTCAATAAAAGGGGCGTACCCACGCCTGTTCTGAAAGAGGATAACCTGCTCCTTTTGCTCAATGGCCTTTTCAATGGCATTTAAAAGGGTATCGGAAAAGTGCAACTTCATGCGCTTGCGTTTACGCGCATCGCGAGTATCAACAATTATTGTGCTGGGCAATTCCAAACCGCTATATCGTTCCAACATATTAACCAAACCATACTTACCCCCCCTGGCGTTATAGTAAGTCTCTACGGCTGGGGTAGCTGTTCCAAGTAATACCTTAGCGCCAGATTGCTTGGCCAGAACAATTGCCGTATCGCGGGCATGATAGCGAGGCGCAGGATTGTACTGCTTGAAAGTATTCTCATGTTCCTCATCAACAATTATTAGTCCTAAACTTGAGTAAGGAAGAAAGATTGACGAGCGAACTCCCAGAATGATATCGTAAGGCTCTCGACTAAGCATTTTGAGGTAAACCTCAACGCGCTCGGCATCGGAAAACTTGGAGTGGTAAACACCTACTCTATCCCCAAAAACCTTCCGTAATCGGCTAATTATTTGAGTTGTTAGTGCTATCTCGGGCAGTAGGTATAAAACCTGTTTGCCGCCTTTTACCATTTCATCGATTAGGTGAATGTATAACTCCGTTTTACCGCTTGATGTAACACCGTGTAAAAGAACAACGTCGTGTGAGCCAAACTGGGCTTTGATTTCACCTAAGGCTTTAATCTGAAAATCTTCAAGCGGTAACGGATTACGAGCAACATCATCGTTACTACTAGGTTTAAGCCGCGATGTTGTTACCTCCTCTTGGACTACAATACCTTTATCAATTAACGATTTCAGAACGCTTGACGAAACATCAACCTTTTCCAGCAACGTTCTTCGGGGCACTCGGGCAGTTGACAAATCGTTGGGGATTGTTGCCTGCGAAGCAATGGCCAAAATCAGCCTTTGCTGAGCAGGAGCACGACCAAGTAAGTCGATTAGCTCGCAAAGCTTTTTCTCATCGGAGTATTCAGGGGCAAGGGCAATATAGCTTTCGGTTTTAGGCTGGTAATCGGCTTCAATCTCCTCGGTAATAAAAAGTAATTTACGCTCCAGCATCGATTTGATGATGCTCATGGGATGTTTAATCCCTGATTTTTCGGTAAGTTGCTGGATGGTAAGCTTCCTTTTTTGTCCAAGCAAATGGATAAGGGCCATCTCCTCGTCAGTCAGATCCATTTCATCAACATCGCCCGATGCAACATAGGTATCGCTCTCCATTTTTAATCCCGATGGAAGGGCTGCCTTCATAACCTCGCCAAGCGAGCACATGTAATACTCTGCTATCCACTCCCATAATTTAAATTGCCCGGGAAGAACAATGGGTGATGTGTCAATAACCTGCAAAATATCCTTTACCTGCGATACTTGGGGCTTAACCGTATGAAGCTTGTAAACTATTGCCGAGTATAACTTTCGCTTACCAAACGATACTACAACCCGCACTCCGGGTTCAACTTTGGCTTTTAACTCATCGGGCACAGAATAGGTATAGCTTGCCTGAAGCGCTAAGGGCAAAATAACATCGGCATAAAGTTGATTGGCCATTGATAAACTTTTTGACATCGGAAAGTTATACAAAATTGTTGTACTTGTTGAGGGTTTAGAACGGCTGTTTATATCTTTGAAACTTGTGTAAAATAAGTAACCCTAAAAAATACATGCAATCAATATTTTGTGCTTTT
>LUYY01000110.1 GCA_001603415.1 Bacteroidales bacterium Bact_07
AACCAGGGATTGACTTTATTTCTTGCAGGATAGAGCATATTAGAAACACCCGCTTCATAAAGCCGAGAAACCTCTGCAACAATTTTTTCCGTTGCCCCCTCATCATCCACCAGATAATTCTTAGAGAAACATCCATCTGTAGTCGGGCGGGTCCAATTATATTTCAGAGTGTTAATCCGTTCTACAGTTTTTTCAGTAATAGATGAATCTCGAATATTTGGGATTATGGCCGCAAAAAAACCAGGGTCAACTGCAAGTCTATATAAAAATAGGGAGAGGAGATTTGTATAAATATTTTCCTGATTAATAGTCTCTGAATCCCAATCGGGAAGCATATCCACTAAATCCATTGCTTTCTGAATTCGATGGATATCATAGAGACACAAATTGAATATATCCGAACTTACTTTCATGTGATTCTCATCTCTTTATTTCCATCAAGTTGGCATAAACCCTTCCAATCGTATATTCCCCCTCTGTCCAGATATTTGTCAGAATCAACTAATTTATCAACTCCTTGCTCGAGAATATCATCCAATTCATACAAAGTGATCTTTCTTCCAACATCTGATTTTACCTGCCCATTCGGTGTAATCATGAAGTATGAGCCCTCCATATCATCCACCGACTCAAACACCGGATACACGCCCGGGCCAAGGCAGATAGAGCGGTGACGTTCGGCAAACTCCCGGAACTGTGCACTGCTTACACAGAGACCAATAGATGATGTATCGTTTTCACCGTTGATCACGAGCATCTGCATTACTTTCCAGCGGTCAGGTTTCATCATCCGGATCAATGGATGCATATTCTCCTGCCAGGTAAGCGATGTGACCGTTGTATTCACCTTTAGATGAATGCCTGCTTCATGAACGAGGGCCGCCGCATTCAGAGCATTTGTTACATGCTCACCTCTTCCACGACCCATTGCCGCCTCAACCGTATCAAGGCATGAATCAACGGAGAGAGCAATCCAGTCCACACTCCCGGCAAGCTGCGAGACCATGTTTTGATCCAGATGAGAGCCATTGGTCGTAACTGAAACTGTCATTCCTAGATTCTTTGCCTCTTTACAGTAATCCGGAAGCCTTGGATGAAGAAGCGGCTCTCCACCTGCGAAATTGATCTTTTCAATACCCGAATCACTGAGTTTTTTCAGAAGTATTTTCCCCTCTTCAAACGACATCTCATGTTTCCCAATATTCTGGGCAAAACAGAAACTGCATGCGTAGTTACAGCGGTTGGTGATGTGCCAGTTCACGGATTTGATGACTGATTCGGATGTCATACATTATTGTGATCGACACGGATGCATATAGAAAACTTGAAACAGTTTCTACATATTGGAAACTATTATGATGTCCGGAATGTAACTTACCATCATGTCAGATGAACATATCCTCTTCATCAGTGCCGGAGCAAGTATCGATAAAACATATTCAGTTACTGTAGAAGAACTGAAGCCGACCCATGTCGTTGTTCTGGCTGAAGAAAGCATATTTCATGATTATGAGAAAGATACTGATTTCCTTAAAGAGGAAAAGCCTAAGATCCGTCTGGCTATAGAGGGAGTAAGGCAGCGGGTTGAACTTGACGGAAGAAGGGAATTTTCCCTTGTGCATCTCCCCAGACTGGATCAGGATATCATTCGCGGGACTATTCTCAAGATCCGTAATGATCACAAGGAGGCACAGTTTTCGTTCAATGTTACGGGCGGGACGGCCCTCTTTTCTACAAGCCTTTTTCTTATGGCTATCTGGCTTGGCGGCAGGGTGTGCATTACCAGAACAAAGGATCCATTCATCGAACTGAGAATTCCAAAAATGTCACTCAAAGAGCTTGAGGAGAATCCGGATCTCATGAAAATTATCCGGATTCTTGGAGGTGAGAGTAAAAATAAGATCAGGATGAATGATAAAGATGATACGCGAAACAAGAGTTCACGGATTAATGATACTTGGATAAGAAACAAGGAAATTCTCAGGGAACTCGATGTGATAAAATCCGTTTCCGAACGTGTGGGAAAAAATGAGCAGGTGAACCAGACAAGAGATATGAAAAAACTCATAAGCTGGGATCTTGTCGAGGAGAAAAAAGAGGGAAGAGAGAGTCTGTATCATCTGACTTCAGACGGAATATTCGCTTACAATATTTTCAAAGAGCAATAACGTTGATTGTGCGTAACAGTAATTATGCGCAATTATCCTTATTTGGAGCAAAAATAGCCAGCATAACCCGGGCCAATAAAATCTGGATAAGATGATGAAAAAACTCACGTCATATTGGGTAAACTTTGAGCTTCACTATTTTTCTCACCATTTTTAAGCAAAGATGGATCATCTAATAAATATGACATTTCACCAAGCAGATCAAGAGTGATTTGGGTATATTTTTGGAGTTGGTGAAAATGCTTTATCAATGGCAATTCTTTGGTGTAATATGACAACGGGTCAATATCATCATCTATTTCAGGCAACTCTCCTTTAATAAAAGGATATCTGGATAACTGTTCATGTGCTGAGATTATGGTTGATAAAATAACTAGGAGAATGCCAACTTCAAAGAGAAGAAGCAGATACGAGGCACGAGCACGATAGATTTCCAGAGAAGCTCTTGATTGAATTTTCATTGACTCCAGATTAGATCGGAGTTCATCCTGTTTTTCCTGCGGGATGGAATGTTCTCTACATAATTCAAGAGAAACGATTTCCATTTTGTTGAGGAAAGTATCTGTAGTATTATCCCATTGTTCTTTGGTTACTTTTTTTGAGTAAATCTTTTTATACCCCTCAGCAAAGGATGAGCACAATTCCTTCATTTCACTGATCCAAGAGGAAAGGGTTTCTTCATCCAGATAGTAATAGCCTTTACAATCATTTATTATGGAAATAAAGGAGTTTTGATACTCCACCATCTCCTTTGATCCCTGTTCATAATCTATACCCATCTTAGATGAAAGAGATGCTGCAATTTCCGGAGCATCCTTATTTTTACTAATCTTCTTTTGCATCCGTAATTGTTCCTGAGCAGGGCCGTAAAACATTTTTAGCGGATGATGACGCAACTTATCAACTTTTGATTCCCACAAGGTGGTGCGAATGCCATAATATTTGAAGGATTTTTCTATGGATTGTTGAAGCGAAAATACTGCAAGAGGATACCGTTTGTGCCGATAAAGGAGTTTGGAGGCTTTCAAATCTTCAATAGCCATCCGGTAAAAATCTATTGCCTGTTCTCTAGTGTAGACAATATTTTCTGTCATGAGTATCTCCCGATTATTTTCCGTGGATGGGAATCCGATCGCAAAGCTCCATCAGCTCTTCAACCCGCTCGACGATGCGCTGCTGTTCAGCGAGGGGTGGAAGAGGGGTTAACAGATTAAGTAATTGTCCTATGACCAAATATTTTGTGAGAGTTCCTTTACTAACAGTTTTGAAATATGACAAATATTTTTGAATTACATAATAGATGTAAGGTAAATATACATAACATCTAGAAGTTATGACATAAACCCGTTGATATGCATTGAATTTCCCAGTGAAATAATGCATTTTATAGTCAGCTTGAGCATTATTTCCTCCAAGAAGTATTGCCTCACAATCAAAGGCATATTCTTTAGTTTTTAATACATCCACACCACATGTGAAAAATGGATAAGTTCCACTAACACTTTGAGCATTGGCGTCTAAACTACCTGTTACAATATCACACAGATTTCCCAATTTCACCCATTCCCAACTCGCCGGGATCTCAAACGGCTTCTCTTCGTCGCTCACCGGTGAGAGAGGCTTAACCTTCTTGATCTTCCCCGCTTTAACAAGCCCTTCCCGCTCTTTTCTGATTTTTGCAAGAAGTTCGGCCGCCGTGCCATCCTCGGCTTTTTGCAGGACAAGTTTCCCTTCGACAGCATACTGGAGAATCGACTGACGGAGAGCTTCCGGAAACGCCGCTTCCAGTGCGGAAAGTTTCTGCTCTTCGTGATCGTAAGCCTCGACGAGGGGCATGAGTTCCTCTATTCTTGCGACAATGCGCTGCTGCTCTGCGAGAGGGGGGAGAGGGCAAATAATCTTCCTTAGCATATCCTGCGTTATTTGATTGATGGTTGTTGTATTTGCATCACCCAATTGTGTCCTAAAACAAGGAGAATTAAGAAATCTATAGATATATGCATTGTAGGGACTTCGGTAAATTGCCATAAATGCACCAAATGACATTCCATTTGATTCAATCAATGCAGCTTTCCCAACTAAATTTTTACTTCCATTTCTCGCACAAATTAATATGTCATCTTTTTGGGTGAGTTTGCTCTCATTCAAAGGGATATTTACATGAACCATGT
>LUYY01000111.1 GCA_001603415.1 Bacteroidales bacterium Bact_07
TGTTGAGTAGTTTTGGCTGCAAAATTAAACCAATTTAATATACCAAACAACCTTACCAAAACATGCTTTTAAACCTCTTAAGTATTGAACTTTGTATTTGAAAAAGTATTATGTTTATGCCGAAAAAAAAATTACCAATGAGCAACAATAAACTAATGCCCGAACTAGTTTTCCACTATTTTGATGAGATTTGTAAAATTCCACGTCCATCAAAGAAAGAAGGAAAAATCATTGCATACATCGAGGAATTTGCTCGCAAGCATAATCTTGAATACCAAAAAGACGATGCCGGCAATTTGGTAGTAAGAAAACCAGCAACAAAAGGCCATGAGAATAAGCAATCGGTTGTGCTACAAAGCCACCTCGATATGGTTTGCGAAAAGAATAGCAACGTAAACCACGATTTTAACAACGATCCCATACAAACCTATGTTGACGGGGAATGGCTTAAAGCTAAGGGCACAACCCTTGGCGCTGACGATGGTATTGGAATTGCTGCACAGTTAGCCATACTAGCCTCAAACGAAATTGATCATGGACCGCTTGAGTGCCTTTTCACGGTTGATGAAGAAACTGGTCTGACCGGTGCTTTTGAGATGAAAAGCGGATTTTTCAACTCTAAGATCCTCCTTAACCTCGATTCCGAAGACGAAGGTGAACTTTTTATAGGATGTGCCGGGGGAATTGATACGGTGGCAACTTTTGCCTATGAACCCGATAGAGTTCCCAGCGATTCGATTGCCATGAAGCTAACAGTAAAAGGTTTACTTGGCGGCCACTCAGGCGATGATATCGATAAACACCGAGCCAATTCCATAAAACTAATTAACCGTTTCCTGTGGAAGGGCACACAGCTTTTCGACCTTCGTTTAGCTAACCTCGATGGGGGCAACCTGCGAAACGCTATTCCCCGCGAAGCCACAGCAGTATTCACCATTCATAAGGACGACAAGGCTCAGCTAATACTTACCTTTGAAAGCATACGAAGCGATATTTACAATGAGTGGCGTGATGCTGAACCCAACCTTGAAATCACCATTGACGACACAACCCTACCCGACTTTGTGATTGATGAACCAACGCACTTCGACCTGCTCAACTCCCTTTACGCTTGTCCACATGGCGTTATTGCCATGAGTCGCCAGCTGAAAGGGTTAGTTGAAACATCAACCAACTTGGCTTCAGTTAAATTCATCCAAGACAACCAAATACTTGTTACAACAAGCCAGCGCAGTGCAGTTGAATCGGCTAAGCACGACATCTCGAACATGGTTGAAAGCGTTTTCAGGCTTGCCAATGCAAACATTCAGCATTCCGATGGTTATCCTGGCTGGGCTCCCAATACAAATTCGCGAATTCTGGAAATTACCAAAGCGTCGTATTCCAGATTATTCAAGGTAGAACCTGTGGTCAGAGCTATTCATGCAGGTTTGGAGTGCGGGCTGTTCCTGGAAAAATACCCATACCTCGATATGATTTCGTTTGGCCCAACAATCAAAGGTGCTCACTCCCCCGATGAAAGGTTGCATATACCTTCAACCCAAAAATTCTGGCAATTACTACTCGATGTTCTAAAAAATATCCCTGAAAACTAAAATAGAAACTGAAAAAAGAAAAGAACCTAATACCGGGTTCTTTTCTTTTTCACAATTGCCGCAGAGAAAACAGATTGCTTGTATTCCACTGGCACGGATTACTACTTGAACTCCTCAAAGTAATCCTTGGTTACATTACATACTGGACAATGCCAGTTATCTGGTAGTTCCTCAAAAGGCGTTCCAGCTGGTATGCCATGATCGGGGTCACCAATATTTTCATCGTATATATACCCACAAACTTTACACTTGTACATAATCAATCTATTTTGATTAACTTGCAAAAAATTTCATCAAATTTACTAAAATGAAAACTAAATACCAACTGATACTTGTAGCATTTGCTTTGTTGATAGTTTGTCCCACTAATTCATTTGCTCAAAAGAAAAAGGAAATCCGTCAAGCAGGCATCAAGCAAAAAGTAGAATGGCGTTACATATACGAAAACGACAAGGAAATCAAATACAAGGAATACGAAGCGCAATTCGATAAACAAGGGAATATTTTAATGGAAAAAACATACGACGAAAAGGGGAATACCATAAAACACATTGAATATAAGTACGATAACGAAGGAAACGAAATTTTACAAACCACATTTAATAGCAAGGGTGAAGTTATTGAAAAGGTTGAAACCAGCTATAGCAATGGTTTGAAAGTGGAAAAGAAGATATATGGCCCAACTGGTAAACTTAAAAGCCGAAAAGTTTTCGAATACAAGTAAAATGACGCAACTCCTGAGCGAAAAAGATATCAGAAATCTTAACTTTAAGTGTATAGGCCTAAACGATGTGGGCAAAGCCCAATTCATGCGAAGGATCGACAGCAAGTATTTGGTACCCGCGCAATGGGCTAACGAATTCCTTTTACGATTACAACAACATTACTATATTGTTGAGAATAGGGCGTTACTAATGCCAGAGTACTATTCGGAATACTTCGACACCAATAATTTATCCATGTACCTTGCCCATCACAACAAAAGACCTAAGCGATACAAGGTAAGGGTAAGGCATTATCTGGCAAGCGGCGATACTTTTTTAGAAGTTAAAATAAGAACCCAGTCCGGTGAAACATTAAAAAAACGAATCGAAATTCAGAACAATGCTCTTAATAGCCAGGCAGTGGAAAACTTTATTAAAGAAACCGTTCCCTATAGGCTAGATGAGCTATCCAAGACATTGGAAACCATTTTTAATCGAATTACACTGGTATCGTTCGATTTTAATGAACGGGTAACCATGGATTTCAACATACTTTTAAAAAATTCGAGTCAAACCGTAAATCTTTCAAGCATTTGTTTGATAGAATCGAAAAGGGATAAGTATCACTCATCAAGTCACCTTATAAACCTTTTAAAACATTCCGGTTTCAGGCAAACCGGTTTTAGCAAGTACTCAATTGGGTGTGCACTTATTTACAAAGTAAAGACTAATAACTTTAAGCCATTAATCCACCAACTAAATCAGTACAAAAATGAACACGCTTTGGTTGATGCTTCAAGCTGAATCGTTCCAAATATTTGGAATTGACATTATTAACACCAACGATTTTTTCACTCTCCTGCTTCGCTTTATCCTCAACACTGTTGTGCTTTGGATTGCCGTCCGTTACCTATACTACCCTCGCACCTACCGTAAAGATTATGTATTCACCTTTTTAATGCTTGGTGTAATAGTTTTTTTCATGTGCTTTTTACTTGCAAATGTTAAGCTGCAACTTGGTTTTGCCCTGGGGCTTTTTGCGGTATTTGGTATAATTCGATACAGGACTAATCCTATCCCAATCAAGGAGATGACCTATCTCTTCTTTATAATTGCCATATCGTTAATAAACGCCATATCGTCGAAAAAGGTCAGCTATGCTGAACTATTATTCTCAAATTTTGCCCTTTTAGGCGTGGCGCTAATTCTTGAGAAAGGTCTATTTATTAAACACCTATCACAGAAAGTGATAGTTTACGAGAAGATTGAACTTATAACACCCGATAGGCGAGCAGAACTTATCGAAGATCTGAAAAAGCGCACAGGTTTAGACATTATTAGTGTGGAGGTTGGTAAAGTTGATTTTGTCCGCGATATTGCATGGTTAGTCATTCACTTCCCTACAGAAAACTTCAGCGAATTGAACAACCCTCAATTAGAAACTAAAGAAATGGCAGATGATGACGACTAAATTATTTCAACCATCTTAAATGGTGCTTTTACAAGTGCCTGAAAATCGCGTCCTAAGTTCTTTATAGTATCATCATCCTCCTCGTAGTACCAGTTTATAACTACGTTGTGACCCTGAGAGTAAGCCTCATCGAGTGTCTTCATTATAGAAAATATAAATCGATTTGAGCCGCTATTGATATACTCCATTTTCAGGTTAAGCCTGGTTAAGGGTTCAGGCTTTTTCAGGTAATCTTCAATCCATTTAATTACGGGCTGGTAAAAAGCAACAGCATCCTCAGCAATTGAACGCCCTGATATTTGAAGCATACCAGGTTTAAAATCGATTTCCGGAGTTTTAGAAGTTCCCTTGATGTAGAGATTTGTCATAGCCTAAGTCTTTATCAGCATGTAAATTTATAAATATTATACCATACAAATAAAAAATCCGCCCAAAATAGTTAAACGATTGGGCGGATAAAAATGTTTGGGTATGGATTAAAGTTCCAATTTTTTTAATACATCGGCAGGGATAGCCTTTTTATGTACCATGATATTGGTTGATTTGTAAAGGACAAATGCCCTTGATGCATAAAAGTAACCTTTAAATTTTCCATCGGCACCCCAGCTGTTCTTAACTTTATAGTATTTATTACCAAGCTGATCGGTTGCCTTACCAACCAGAACCATTCCATGGTCATCGGTGGTTTGGTAGTTATCGAAGGCAATTTGCCTAACTTCCTGTGTGATATTCATCTCTTTAACCGGTTTCTCGAACGAGTATAACGTTTTTTCTTTTTCGCGGTTCGAGAGTTGAGTCCAGCGTTCCTTATCGGATCCGGCATTTTCCTTGTCATCAAAATCGGGAACAATAGCTACACCTTTACTCCAGTTAAACCCTTTGTCGCTAACATCACTAGCCCAGGCTACAGGATAGCCATTATCAATGGCATACTCAATAATCCTATCAAAATCGGCTAATGGCACGTTATAAGCCTCGCCATGAATCCAGTTATCGGGTAATTCCAAAACAAATTTTTGATAGAATGGATGATGGCTGAACGAGGTTATTACCACGTAATCGTCCGGATTTATGCCTAGCTGTTTGGCAAACGATTCAGGAGTATAGGATTTGCCGTTATAGGTGAAATTTTGTGGAATAGGGCCAAAATAGGCATCGAGAATGCCATCGAACGCCTTTTTCCATGCGGTTGAGAGTTTACGGTTGGGGTTTTTGACTATGGCATCGACAAAGGCTTTGGTTACAGCATCAATCTCGCCATGTACATGCGAGTCCTCACCATAGTTTAACCCCTGATATTGATCCATGGGAACAATTCCAAAGCGTTTGATAGCCTCCAGCACATCAAAGAATGACCCCCCAGGGCCAAAGTTGTTGGTGCCATTGAACCTTACATACCTGTCGGCTTTCATGGCATAAATGTTACGAACCACAAACATGGGCGATAGATCAATAGGAGGTTTACCCATTCGGAGCAACTCCGATTCCAAAAAAGCTATACCCGAAAAGCTCCAGCAGGTGCTTGACCTGTTCTGATTCTTTACTGATGTGGTAGGAATAACCTTGACATCGGTAAAGGTATAGGGCTCAGTTGTTTCATCCTTTCTTTCCTGCGCATTTACAACACCCAGTGCCAGGAAAAGGAATAGCAAAGTTGTAAAAATGGATTTAATCCGCTTCATAGCCATTAGATTTAGTTTTATCAATTTGATTTCACCTTTCTTCTATGGTTTAATAGGTCGATACAAACCAATAGCAAAAAATTTTATAAAATGTCAACAGGAAATTTTAGTGTAAATGTAGTACCAAAGCCTTGCTTGCTATATACCGTAATAGTTCCGCCCATCTTTTCCACAAACTCTTTACATAGAAGCAATCCCAATCCGGAACCCTTTTCGTTTTGTGTTCCAGGGGTTACAACACTTTTATCAATTCTAAAAAGCTTATCAATATTTTGTTCGGGAATGCCTATGCCATTATCTTTCACCTGAATAACACAAACCGTATCGGCTATTGAAGCGCTAATGGAGATGTTGCCACCGGGTCTTGTAAACTTAACTGCATTACTAATCAGGTTACGCAAAACGGTATTCAGCATGTTCTCATCAACATATAGTTCAATGCTATTGGGCACATTAACCGATAGGTTGATATTTTTTTCTGTTATACGGTTTTGAACTAACTCAATATTTTGATTTACAACAAGTGAAAGTGAAACTTTTTTGGGTTTATTCTGAATATCGCCCATTTCGTTCGACGACCAGTCCAGAAGATTCTCAAGCAAACCGTATGTGGTTAAGGCTAACCTATTCAGCTCTCCCATAAACCTCTTAGTCTTTTCAGAGCTCAGCGAATCGATATCGGTTAAAAGAAAAGCTGTTGAGTTTACCAGCGTGCTTATTGGATTTCGAAGGTCGTGGGCAATAATTCTGAAAAACTTATTCTTTGTGGCGTTTATCTCTTCAAGTTTTTGCTTTTGTTTCTCAATCTCGCTCTTTTGTTTTTCGAGCATGGCATTCTTTTCCGATATCCACTCATAGGTTTCTCTCAGATGCTCAGCTTGTACCTGAAGTTCCTCCTTTTGCAAAAGTATTTCCTGGGTTCGTTCCTTTACTAACCGTTCAAGTTTATCGCGTTCGCGAATAAGTTTGTAATGCCATGTAATGATAATGAGGTATATCAGCAAAACTCCCAGTATGGCATAGCCTATGTAGGCATAGACTGTTCTATACCAAGGCGATTTTACTGCAAAGTAAAACTCTGCAGTGGGACTCTCTATTCCAAAAATACTCCGTGCTTTTACCCTGAAAGCGTAATTCCCTTCGGGAAGATTAGTATATTCCTTTCTAAAATCGGTTGACCAATCCGACCATCCCTCATCATTGCCAACAAGCTGGTAGCTGAATTGGCAAGGCTCATCCGATTCGAAGTATGGCCATGAGTATGAAAAAACTATCGAGTTACGGTTGTAAGGTAAAACTATTCCTAAATCGATTTTGGGTTCGGATAGGTTTTTGGAGTAAGCTACCCCAAAAATGGTATCATGCTCAAATCGGTTATAATTAGTTCCATTAAACAGAGTAGAATCGCGATTGACAACCCTGTATATAACAGGTGCTGGTAAACTGTAGTAACTATAACCCTTAGCAGGTCGAACCTGAAAAATCCCTTTATCGGTCGATACCCACGAAATGGAATCGCGCAGGTGCGTTACATACTGGTCGGTTAAAATACGGTTGCTAATCCTTCGCCACATCAAGGTGTCGTTTCTACTGGCAAACCAATCCTCGATTTTTATTGTTTTAATGTCGAATGGCTCAAATCTACTGGTTTCCCTGTTAAAGGAAAAAAACTTAGAATCCACCACAAACAGTATTGGATCGTAAATGTCAAAGACTCTAACATGGGATATATCAGGTAGTCCCTGCAAGGTATCAAACTTAGTAATTTCAAAAGTTCCTTTCTCCGACTGGGCATTGGTAATGCATCCAACGCCTCCCATGTTTTCGGAAAACCAGATATTTCCTTCTTTGTCCTCGCCTATACTAACTATCTTATGGTGAGTCTTGCAAAGCATTACCTCATTGCCCCATTTCCCAGAGCTATAGGTCAATCGCGATATACCATTTTCGTGCCCAACAAATAGATAAGAACGTTCAAATCGGCATTGATGCAAAACGTAGGGCAATTCCACCTTGCTAATTCTATGGGCAGAGCTCTTATTTATTTCAAATACGCCAATTCTGGTGGCTGCCAGCAAATGAGTATTTTTATTACTACCATACCACAACGGTTTAAGCAAAGCTGTATCGGTAGGTTCCTGAAAGTAAAGGAACTGCCAAGCCTGTTCGTAGTTACCCTCAAGACGTTTAAATCTATCGGGTTTGAAAGTTTCATCGGTTTGTCTTTCAATGTAGAATAAGCCACTGCCGGTTGCCACGTACAAATAGTTGCCTTTTGATGCCACATCGGAAAGAACACCATCAATACCAACCGACTCGTTCCAGTACCTAAAGGGCGACATAAGCTCAACGCTAGCAATTCCGTTGTTTAATGCAAGCCAAAGTGTTCCTGACTGTTGGTAGAACAAAAAATTAGTATTGCTTCGAACGCCAATCGTACTCTGGTCGATTACGTCAATAACTTTGAACCCTCTATCAACAACAATCACATCGCCTAAAATTGATGAAAGGACAAGCAACGAATCGCCAACTGCTATACCATGGTAAAACAAATTTCGCTTAAAGTAGGCATCAACCTTACTTGCATATAATGATAAATGGGAAAGGGATGTGAAATTTTTAAATGCCCCAGCCTCGTAGTCAACGGTGTATAAACCACTGTCCCTTGTGCAAATGATGTATTTGTTGTTGAAAGGGATTATCGAATGGATTTTTAACGACGAAAACTGATGGCTACCCTTTATCAATTTTAAATTACTCTTCTCAATAAAATACAACCCCTCGCCCATAATATGAAGGGTATAATGAGAGTCGATGATGTGCGACAGGTAATAAATCCTATTATTATCAAGGGGAAAATATGATAGGTTCCCTTTAGCATAACGGAAAACACACCTGTCGGTTAAAAAGTAAACCGTATCGGCAATAGCACGTATATCCCAAACCTCATTGAAGTTTCTGTATGCCGAATCGGCATGCGATGACAGAGAAACATACTTTAGTAAACCGGTTTTATCGGGGCTTAAAAACCCAAATTCCCCATACCCGCCAATGAAAACCCTGTCATGGTTATCAATAGCAATACTTCGAGCCGAAGAGCCATTGCCAATCTCAATTAGACTCCAGTTTTTGCCGTCGAACTGGAGAACTCCAGCGTTATTGGCAAAATACAATATTCCCCTTTTATCTTGAACCACGCCCCAATTCTGAGTTGAAGCCCAATAAGTATTTGCGGAATAGTAATGTGAAAGCAATAGCCCTCGCTCCTGAGCCACGGCATAGGTTAGCTGAAAGGTGATTAAAAGTATTAAAAGTTTAGGTACACGTAACACATCAAGTTACTTTTTGGTTTCCAGAAATTTAATTACATCATCCCTATATAATCGTCCTATTGGTATTTCAATACTCCCGATTTCAAGTGATGTTGACGAGAAGGTATCGACATGGTTTAATGCTACTATGAATGACCGGTGGACGCGGATGAACCTATCCTTATCGAGCATTTCTTCAACGCTGCCTATGCTTTGTTTGGTTATTACTGTTCGATTGGCAGTAACAACCTTAATGTAATCCTTTATGCTTTCAATATAAAGAATATCGTCTTGTTTAATTCTAACATTCTTCTTACTCTCTTTAAAAATAAGGTATTCCGACTCCTTTGAATCATCATAGCCTCGTTTTGAAAGTAACTCTTTGGCCTTTGAAAAGGCCTTAAGTAGCCGCTCAAAAGTAACCGGCTTCAGTATATAATCGGCAACATTCAGTTCAAACCCTTCAATGGCATAGTCCCTATTAGCCGATGTAATAATAACTACAGGCGGATTATGCAAGCACCTTACAAGTTCAATACCCGTAAGTTTTGGCATCTCAACATCTAAAAACATAACATCTACCGGATTATCCTGAAGGAACTCAAATGCCGGAAGTCCGTCGTTAAATGTAGCCACTATATCTACTCCTGGAATTCGCGATAAGTAACCTTCTATTACCGCAATAGCCAAGGGCTCATCATCGACAATTATGGCTTTTAAATCCATTGTTGATTACCATTTAGCCCCGCAATTTAATACTTTTTAGCGTTTAACGTTTTTGTGTCTTTACTTAAAATCTCACCAAATATCTATTTGCTTGATTAACTGAACATTAACTTTTTATACTCAGAAAATTGCATTTTGTATGTAAAAAACTGTTTTATGTCGATATAAGTACAAACAAGAGAGCAACAATATTGACATTAACACCTATAGTATTTACCTTGCGGGCATCCAACTAAATACCAACCTAAACAAAAAACGCTATGAGAAAAAATCTACTTGGTTTAGTAAGCATTTGTCTTGTGACATGCATGCTATGGGTAAATCAAACCTTAGCAGTACCGGCTTATCCGGGGCTAATTCAGTACAAACAGGCAAATGGCAAAACCTTGGCCATTTACCTAAAAGGCGACGAGAAAGTAAAATGGGCAACCACAGAAGATGGTTATACCATTATGATGAACAGCAAGGGTGTTTATGAGTATGCCGTTCAGGACATGAAGGGCGATTTGCAACTTTCAGGGGTTGAAGTGAACAACATTAAGGAAAGAACGGCTACCGAAAAGGAACTACTATCAAAGGTTAGCAAAGGTTTATACTACAGCCCAAGTCAACTTTCCATGATGAAGAGCATTTGGGATATTAAGTCAGCCGAAGCCCAAAAGGCATTCCCTACTACAGGCAGCCGAAAACTGATTTGTATCCTGATGGCATTCAAGGATAAACCCTTCACCAAAACCCAAAGCGATTTCAACAACCTATTCAATCAGGTTGGCTACAATACAGGCGGGGCTACCGGCAGTGTAAAGGATTACTACCTCGAAAACTCATGGGGACAATTCGATTTAACGGTTGATGTATTTGGACCCTATACCGCCAGCCAGAACATGTCGTACTATGGGGGGAACGATGCCAGCGGCAACGATCAAAACCCAAGGGCGCTTGTTACAGAGGCTATTAACGCTGCCGATGCTGCTGCTAACTATGCTAACTACGACAACGATAACGATGGCACTGTTGATGGTGTGTATGTAATTTATGCAGGATACGGAGAGGAAGCAGGCGCCAGCGCTGATGCTATTTGGGCTCACGCATGGAGTATTACACCGGTGACAAAGGATGGTAAAACTATTAGTAGGTACTCCTGCTCTGCTGAGCTAAGAGGAAACTCAGGAACAACCATAACCGCAATTGGTGTTATTTGTCATGAATTTGGGCACGTACTTGGCGCACCTGATTACTATGACACCAATTATAGTACTGGCGGGCAGTTTGAAGGTACTGGCAAATGGGATATGATGGCCAGTGGTTCGTGGAATAACAACGGTGTAACCCCTGCGCATCACAACGCATACACCAAGGTTAAAATATACGGATGGGCCACAGCAACAGTACTTTCGTCAGCTACTAATGTTACCGTTAAACCGGTTAAGGACAACAAGAGTTTCTACCAGATAAATTCAACCACCAGCGGCGAGTACTGGATTATGGAAAACCGTCAGCAGGTTGGTTTTGACGCATACGTTCCCGGACACGGCCTGGTAATTTACCATGTTCATAAGGATATTGCAACTGCAAGCAGTAGCAATAATATTAACGCCACTTACCCACAAAAGATGTATCCGGTTTGTGCCAGTGCTACATCAAATCCTGGAACAACCTCAAGCTCATACGGTAGCATTAACAGTACAGGTTGCCCATTCCCTGGAAGCAGCAACAAAACATCATTTACCGATGCCACTACACCCAATATGAAATCGTGGGCTGGTGCAAATACCAATAGTCCAATGACCAATATTGCTGAAAATGCCACAACAAAGGATATTACCTTTGCATTCATGGGTGGCTCAGGTGGTGGCACAGCCCCAACAGCAACAACTGTAGCAGCATCATCTATAACCACGAATAGCGCTACCTTGAATGGTACTGTAAATGCCAATAATGCTACAACCACTGTAACCTTTGAATGGGGTACAACAACAAGTTTAGGCAATAGCATTAACGCAACTCCAAACTCAGTTACAGGTACATCCAACACCAATGTTACTGCCAGCCTAACCGGATTAAGCGCAAATACTACATACTACTATAGGGTTAAAGCAGTAAGCGCCAATGGTACAACCTATGGCAGCACCTTGAACTTTACCACAACTGCTAACCCAACTTCAGTAACCCTCCCCTATTCTGAAACCTTTAGTAGTTCATCGATGCCAAGTGGCTGGACAACACAGAATACGGGCACCAGTATTACTGAACGCTGGAGCGTATCAAATACTGCTAATGCAGGTGGATCGGCCTACGAAATGAAGTGTACATACCAGAATGTTAACCCGGGAACTACTCGCCTTATTACACCCGCTATCAACACAACCGGTGTAAGCCAGGTAACATTAACGTTCCGCCACATGCTCGATGCATACAGCACCGGTGTTACTCTGAGAGTTCAAACCTCGAACGATAAGACCAACTGGACCAACACTTCATGGTCAGTGGCTACCTCAAGCACCAACATTAACGCAACCAGTGTTACAGTTAATATCTCCACAAACCTCAACTCGGCAACTACTTATATTGCTTTTGTAGCCGATGGTAACCTCTATAACATTGACTACTGGTATATTGACAATGTTTCGATTTCAGCAGGTAGCGGTGCTACCATTCCTACAGTAACAACAGGTAGCGTTAGCAATATTACCACCAGCACCGCAACCGTGGCTGGAAACGTAACTGCTGACGGTGGTGCTACGGTTACCGAACGGGGTATCTGTTACAGTACCTCACAGAATCCTACTACTGCAAATAGCAAGGTTGCAAGTGGCTCAGGAACTGGTTCGTTTAGTGCAAATCTTTCGGGATTGGCAGCCAACACCACCTACTATGCCCGTGCTTATGCAATTAACGCTCAGGGTACATCGTATGGCAGTCAGGTAAGTTTCACCACAACGGCTAGCACAGTTACCTACTGCGCTTCAAAGGGAAGCAACTCCAGCTATGAATGGATTGACCTGGTTCAATTCGCAGGTATCAACCGTACTTCGGGTAACGATGGTGGATATAAAGATATGACCAGCCTGCAGGCTACTGTTGCTCGCGGTTCGGCATACACAATCTACTTCAGTGCAGGATTTGCCAGCACCGCCTACACCGAGTACTGGGCTGTTTGGATTGATTACAACAAAAATGGTACATTCGAAGACACCGAAAAAGTTGCCAGTGGCTCATCGTCGAGTAGCGGAACCCTTTCGGCTAGCATAACCATTCCTACAACTGCAACCCTTGGCGTTACTCGCATGCGTGTAAGCATGAAATACAATGCTGCACCAACAGCATGCGAAACCTTCAGCTACGGCGAGGTTGAAGATTACAGTGTAAATATTACCAGCGGTTCATCGGCTCCTTCGACCGACAATCCTTTTGCTGAACAGCTGGGTAATGAGAAAAGCGATATTTTCACCCTCTACCCCAATCCTGCTACCGATAAGCTCAATGTGGTACTAAACGGTATTGAAGGTGACGTATCGGCCCGCATTTACGACATGCGTGGCGCAGTGGTTAAGTTCCAAATGCTAACAAACAGGAATAATACAATTGAGGTTAATGATTTGGCTCCTGGTGTTTACATGATCTCAATTGACGATGAAAAACAGCCTATAACAAAACAGTTTATCAAAAAGTAATAGCTGCTAGAGTGTTTTATGCGCAGAGGGGTGTCGATTTTCGGCACCCCTTTTCTATTAACCCAATGTAAGTGAAAATGAATAATGGGGATTAAGAACAAAATCCTATAACTCCGAATAAACCTCCACTTATTAATGAACCGGGAATTAACATTATTTAGAAATATTCCAAATAAATTATATCGTATTTAAACATTTAGATATATTACTATGTTATACATTTGCACAACTAATAAATAAAGCATATGGAATTTGAAGTTACATTTCAAGGCAAAAAGCAAGTGATTGCTCACATTGGAGAGCATGATATTTTAACCGATCAACCGGTTTACGCAGGTGGTGATAACGAAGGGCCTGCCCCTTTCACATTGTTCTTAGCATCGATTGGTACCTGTGCCGGTATCTACGTAAAATCGTTCTGTGACCAGCGGGGTATACCAACCGACAATATTAAAATTGTGCAAAAGCATCAGTTTAACCCCCTGACACACATGATTGAAAGGTTGGAACTCGAAATCAACCTTCCTGCCGATTTTCCTGAGAAATACAAGGAGGCCGTTATTAAGGCGGCCGATCAGTGTGCGGTTAAAAAGCACCTGCATAACCCGCCTCAAATGAGCGTAACCACTAAGAGTATATAATCAAAAACTCCCGCTTTCTGCGGGAGTTTTTATTTAAGAGGTATGGATTTTTAGAGTATGGTTAACTCATTCATGATATACTTTGATTCACCGAACTTATCGATAATAAATAATACATACCTAATATCAACCACAATGGTTCGTTGGGTTTGGGGTTCATACATAAAATCGCATGCCATTGCCTCGGCATTTCCATCAAAGGCTATTCCTATTAAGTTTCCATTGGCATCGAGTACTCCGCTACCTGAATTGCCTCCGGTAATATCATTATCGGTAAGGAAACAAACAGGCATTACGCCATCCTTACCATAAGGGCCATAATCCTTTCGTTCCCATAGCTTCCTAAGCTTTGAAGGCACTTTGAACACGTCAGAGTTAGGATCATCCTTTTCCATTACACCATCAAGGGTAGTAAATGGTTTATAAACCATACCATCAGTTGGTCGATAGCCGCGAACTCGGCCATAGGTTAATCGAGGGGTAGAATTGGCATCAGGGTATAAAAGCTTACCCTTGTTCATTTCCATAATTCCCTTGGTATAGAGTTGCATTGCCCTGTTATAGTTTTGCTGTGCCTCGTACATGGAGTTGTATATGGAATCCCAAAGCATATCGTAGTTATGGTAAAGAATGAAGAGCGGATCCTTTACTAATGAATCCAAGTAGGGTCTTTTAATCAATTTCTTTAGATTTTCAGGCGAGGTGAAGTAGGATTTCTCATAGAATGCCCTTATATAGTAAGGGTAAGAAGTACTAATATCTTCAACTTTTTTAATGGCATTAAGCATTCCCAAATTATTGAATTCACCGCTATTGTTTAGCAGTGCGCCAAATGCAATTGAGTAAAGCTGAACATCGGGGTAAATATGGTATTTTTCAAAAATTTGAGGTATTCGCTTTTCAAGTAGTTTAGCCTCATGGCGAATGTAATCCCTTTTAAAACTTAGTCGACTGAAGGGTTTACCCTGCATGATGATTGCGGAAACAAAATCGTTGCATGCGGTAACATTTTTATATACATCCACAGGGTAAAACGATAGGGCCGAAATGGCTCCCTCAAGTTCCTCCCAGCGATTTTGAGTTACAGTTTGGTAGTAATTATCCAATACAGGGATACTGGTAACATACCGGCTGTAAAGGAAAGGATTGGTGTTAGCCCATGCCTTCAAGCTATCCTCTCGCGCTGCAAGGCGTTCAACAACGTTATACTTATACATCGATTCGGCTTGCCAAACATCCTTTTGGTAAAAGTTTACAAGATAATCGTGTTTATCGGTATAGTTTACCTTAATGGCAGGATCGGTTTGTTGTGCTTTTTTAATGGCGCTAATCATTTCGCCCCAAACTGTTCTTTTAAAATTGGCAACCACCTCACGGTTAAATAAGGCCTCGTACGACGATGCGTAACGGTGAGTTCGTCCAGGAAAACCAATTATCATTGCAAAATCTCCTTCCTGAACCCCTTGCAGGTTAATTTTTAGGTAATTCTTCGATTTTAGAGGTATGTTTTTAGGGCTATAATCAGCAGGTTTGCCGTCGGGTGAGGTGTAAATGCGGAATATGCAAAAGTCGCCAGTATGGCGAGGCCAGTGCCAGTTGTCCACATCGCCACCAAAATTGCCTATTGATGCAGGGGGAACACCAACCAATCGAACATCACGGTAACGCTCATAACGGAACATGTAAAACTCGTTGTAATTGAAGAACGGCCTTACCACCACATGATACCCGCTTTTTGTTTCAATAGAATCCTGAATATGTTGCATTTTCTGGTTTATTGCCTCAAAGTATTCCCTGTTAGGTAACGATGGGCTAATGCCAGCTAAAACATCGGAAGTAATATCGGTAATATCAACCAAAATAAGAGCTGTCTTACCCTGAGCGGGCAACTCCTCAGCCAACGACTTTGCCCAGTAACCATTCTCAAGCAAGTTGTTGCTTACCGTGCTTAAATTTTGAACCGCATCAACACCGCAATGGTGATTGGTAAAGAAAAGCCCGTTGGGCGAAACCAACTCGGCACTACAACCACCATCATCGAATTGAACAATAGCGTCTTTCAAACTCGATTTGTTGACACTATAAATATCTTCAGCTGATAGTTTTAAACCCAATGCTTGCATTGCCGAAATATTCTTACCTATAAGGTTTAGCATCCACATACCCTCATCGGCAAAGGCATTAGGTAGAAAAGACAAAACTAAAAGCCAAGTAATTATGTTCTTTAATG
>LUYY01000353.1 GCA_001603415.1 Bacteroidales bacterium Bact_07
TAACGATCAGAAGGACGGTATGGAGAAGCAAATGATTGCTTTGGCCAATCTTGGACTTTTAAGAAGATTTGTAGGGATGCTTACCGATTCGAGAAGTTTTTTGTCTTACACAAGGCATGAATATTTCAGACGAATCCTGTGTAATCTGGTTGGACACTGGGCTGAAAATGGCGAAGTCCCTGCTGATATGGATCTGTTGGGAAATATGGTTCGAGAAATCAGTTACTTTAACGCTAAGAATTATTTCGGGTTTTAGAGGGGTAAATTATGCTTATACATGTCATGCGTTTATCAAATGCTCCTAAGACACCTCTATAGGCGAGAGCTAAGAGAAATAAATAAATCGTCAGAAAAAACCAGACCGGGTTTACTGGAACTCAGCGTATCCCGGTCTGATGTATTTAGCGGGCTGTTATATGATCTTTGTTGAGTTATATATAATTACATGTTATAGTATTTTTAATGAACGCATGAGGCGGAATGGGTTCTGCAAAACAAAGGCATGAGCGGAAAACACGCCTGCATTGGCGCGCAATTCGCGCAAGTGATCATTGAATAAATATATGTTAAGAGAAGTGAAATGAATGAGTAAATCGGATTTGACTTTTATAGAAATGTGCAGGGACATTCTTGATAATGGTTACAGCTCCGTGGGGCAGGAGGTGCGTCCGCGTTGGGAGGACGGTACTCCGGCTCATTATATAAAAAAATTCGGTGTGGTTAACCGGTATGATTTGTCCAGTGAGTTCCCCATATTAACCTTAAGGCCAACTAATTTTAAAAAAGCGATTGATGAGATATTGTGGATATGGCAAAAAAAGTCGAACAGGATACAGGATTTGAACAGCCATATATGGGATGCGTGGGCTGATGAAAACGGCACAATAGGAAAAGCTTATGGCTATCAGCTGGGTGTCAGGCACAAGTACCCGGAGGGTGAGTTTGATCAGGTGGACCGGGTTCTGTATGATCTAAAGCACAATCCTTACAGCAGAAGAATGATAACAAACCTTTATAACCATGAGGATCTGCATGAAATGAACTTATACCCATGCGCATATAGTGTAACTTTCAATGTTACAGGGAACAGGCTGAATATAGTATTAAACCAACGTTCTCAGGATGTACTGGTGGCAAACAATTGGAATGTGGTTCAATATGCGGTGCTTGTACACATGTTTGCGCAGGTTTCGGGATTCGTGCCTGGAGAGATGATACATGTGATTGCCGATGCGCATATTTATGACCGTCATATTCCCCTGGTCGAGGAACTGATAAAAAGAGAAACCTACCCCGCGCCTGAATTCATTATTAACCCGGACATTAATAATTTCTATGATTTTAAGGTGGGTGATTTTTCACTTGAGAATTATCAGGCGGGACCGCAAATTACCCATATACCGGTAGCGGTTTAAGCACTATTCAGATATGAAAGGTTGGTATTGATGCGGGAGTGGATTATTATAGCATCAGCGGACAAAAACTGGGGCATTGGATTTCAAAATCGTCTTCTTGCCAGGGTACCGGAGGATATGAGATTTGTTTCCGGAAATACTAAAGGTAAAATAATTGTGATGGGCAGGAAAACCCTCGAATCCTTTCCTGACGGAAAACCACTGCCCGGGCGTACGAACGTTGTTTTGACCGGCAACAGAAATTACAAGGTTGATGGAGCCCTGGTTGTGCATGGCATCAATGAATTGATGGACGCGGTAAGCGATTATAACGGCGAAATTTATGTGTTCGGCGGTGAATCCGTATACCGGCAATTGCTGAACTACTGCACAAAAGCATACATTACACGCTTCGATTGTGAGTTTCAGGCTGATTCATTTTTACCCTGCTTCGATGATCTTAGGGAATGGAGACTGTCTGAGGCGGGAGAATGGCAAACAAGCGTAAATGGGATCAG
>LUYY01000112.1 GCA_001603415.1 Bacteroidales bacterium Bact_07
GGCCAATGTGGTTTCCGTAAACGAGAAAGTATTTTCAGGCAACATTTCTGGGCAAAATGTCACATTTGACCTTACTTACAACAAACCCAATTCAGGTTCTGTAGGATTTCTTGACTTCATATCTATCCAAACCCGCCATAGCTTATCGTACAACAATGCCCAACTAATTTTTCGGGATTTTCAATCGGCAGGAACAGGTAAAATAACCAAATTTAGCATCAGCAATGCAAACAGTTCGGTTCAAGTTTGGGACATCACTAAAATTAACGAGGCAAAAAAAATTAACATCTCCTACTCCAATGGTACTATAACGTTCAAACAATCTACCGATACCATCAAAACCTTTATCGCTTTTGAACCCGATAAGGCATTCAGCGTTACATCGTATGCTCCGGTTGCCAATCAAAATATCAGGGGTAGCGGTTTCTGTGATTACTTCATAGTAACACACCCGAGTTTTAAAAGTTACGCCGAAGAACTGGCGCAACTTCACCGGCAAAGGAGCAACCTTTCGGTTGCAGTTTACACAACCGACGAAGTGTATAACGAGTTTTCAGGGGGCAACCCCGATGTTGGGGCTATTCGTAACATGATGCGATACTTCTATAAATCGGCAGTGTCCGACGAGGATAAACCCAAATACCTGCTTCTGTTTGGTGATGGTTCATTCGACAATCTTTCCGTCAAACAGGGGAATACCAATTACGTGTTAACCTACCAGTCGCCAAGGTCGATAAACAGGGTTGAGTCGTTTGTATCGGACGATTTCTATGGACTGCTTAACGATAACGAAGGCGAGGCAACTGGTTTCCTGGACATTGGGATAGGACGCTTACCGGTTAACTCAACCGAGCAAGCAGCCAATGTTGTTAGCAAAATACGACGCTACATGGAAAACGAGGATGTTGACGACTGGCAAACCAAGCTGATTTTTATTGGTGATGACGAGGACGGTAACGTTCACATGCAGGATGCCAACACGCTTGCAAAATACATTGAAACCAACTACCCGGCCTACAATATCCAAAAAATATTTTTTGATGCATACCAACAAGAGATTCTTTCGGGCGGACAGCGTTACCCCGATGTTACAAATGCTATCAACTCTGCTGTTAATGAAGGAGCATTACTTGTTAACTATACCGGCCATGGTAACGAACGATGGCTCGCCCACGAAAAGGTATTGATGCTTAACGATGTCCTTTCATGGAAAAATACTAAACGCCTGCCTTTGTTTGTAACTGCAACCTGCGAGTTTAGCCGTTTCGACGATTACCACATGACCTCCACCGGGGAATGGATACTGCTTACCCCAGGCGGGGGTGCCGTAGCATTACTTTCTACCACCCGGCTTGTTTACTCAAGTCCAAACTTCACCCTAAACTACAACTTTATACAGCAACTATTCAATACCGATGCCAATGGCAATCATCTCCGGCTTGGCGATTTGGTTAGGATAACCAAAATACTTTCCGGAACTGGTTACAACAAGCGTAACTTTACTCTCTTAGGCGACCCTGCCCTAATGTTGAAATACCCTAAATATATTGCCACAATCACACATGTGAACCAACGCCCCATTACTGAACCAACCGATACGCTTAAAGCGCTCAACAAGGTAAACCTAAAAGGCATTATAACCGACAATACCGGGGCAAAAGTTGAGGGGTTTAATGGGCTTGTTTCTGTAACCATTTACGACAAGGAGCGCGAAATTACTACGCTGGCAAACGATGGTGGCTCTCCCATGACATTCAAAAGCCGCGAGAATATCATTTTTAAGGGTAAGGCAACTGTAAAACAAGGCGATTTCAGTATCGATTTTACAGTACCCAAAGATATCAACTATTCCTATGGGCCTGGTAAGATTAGTATTTTTGCAACCGACGGTGTGGTTTCAGCTTTGGGTGTTCACGATTCTATATTGGTTGGGGGTATTGGTACACCTGAGAGTATCGATAGCCAAGGTCCAACTATTAACCTTTACCTGAATGATACAAAATTTACCGACGGTGGAATTTGTAACACTAACCCCCTGCTGCTGATATACCTAACCGATGAAAGCGGCATAAATACAACCGGAACAGGAATAGGCCATGACCTTTCTGCCACCTTAACCTATCCTAATGGGCAAAATGAAAGCATCAACCTAAATAATTACTACAAAGCAAACACCGATGACTATACCCGTGGGAAAGCGGCATACCAGCTCACCGCTTTAACTCCGGGAACATACACCGTTGTAGTTAAGGCTTGGGATACCTTTAATAATAGCAACACCGGTTCAATAACCTTCAAGGTAGTTGACCAAAATAGATTTGTGCTGGAGAACTTCTACTGTACTCCAAATCCTATAACCGATTATACCCATTTTTACTTTGAGACTAACAATAGCGGGACAACCCTTGATATCAAAATTGATATTTTTAATATAAACGGAACACAGGTTGCCCAGCTGGTAAAAAAAGGCATTTATACCGAAGGGTATAGGATTGGCCCATTTGAGTGGAACGGCCGTAACCATAATGGAGCCAAACTTGCAAAGGGAATTTACTTTGCCCGCATAGCAGTTTCATCGGGTCAAGGCGAGCAATTAGCCACAACAAAATTTATTGTTCTTTAAAACCTTGCTTTATATCGATATAGTAATCTAATTCATTCTTTGGACATGATAACAAACAATAATAAGGCATTTTCGTCGTTAGTGTTTGTTACGGTATAAATGTTATTTTTGCAAACTCATAAAAGTTAAGTTGATGATTAAGAAAGTTTTTGGAATTGCAACAATTCTTCTTTTAGGATGCCAGCCCTTGCTTAAGGCTCAGTTCGATAGTACAATATCGCTTTCGGGCGGATTAAATGCATTGCGTATTGCCGTCCCTTTTCTGACCATTGCTCCCGATTCAAGGAGTTCCGCATTAGGTGATGCAGGAGTGGCATCGGTACCCGATGTTAACTCACAGCACTGGAATCCTGCAAAGTTCCCATTTATTGAAGGGAAAAAGTGGGGTATGGGTTTTTCGTACACCCCTTGGCTTAGGAATCTGGTTAACGATATCAATCTTACCCATCTTACCGGTTTCTATCAGGTAGATAAGATGCAGGCCATTAGCGGTTCGTTGCTTTACTTCTCAATGGGTGAAATAACCTTCAGGGACAATAACAACAATTACATACAGGCTTTTAATCCCAATGAGTTTGCGCTTGACTTTGCATACTCCCGCAAGTTTTCCGACCATATTGCCGGAGCCATGGCTTTCCGATACATTCGTTCCGATTTAACCGGCAATTTTACAACCACCGGTACCGGAACAGGCAAAGCAGGAACATCGTTTGCTGCCGATTTAGCAGTTTATTACCAAAACAACATTAACGTTGCCGGGAAAAACGGTGAAATGGCAATTGGCGCCAATATCTCAAATATTGGAACAAAACTGTCGTATAACGAGGATCCTCAAAAGGAGTTCATTCCCATTAATCTGAGAGTAGGTGGAAGGGTATCGTTTAATATTGACCAATACAACGGGTTCTCATACCTACTGGACTTAAACAAGCTGCTTGTTCCTACCCCACCTATTTACAATAATCAAAACCAAATTGTAAGCGGGATGGATCCCAACGTTCCGGTTGTACAGGGAATGATTCAGTCGTTTTACGATGCTCCGGGTGGTTTTAAGGAGGAGATGCAGGAAATATACATTGCAACCGGTGTTGAGTACTGGTATGCACGTCAGTTTGCCATCAGGGCAGGATATTTCCACGAAAGCCAAAACAAAGGAAACCGCAAGTATATCACCCTTGGTGCGGGTTTGCGTTACAATGTTTTCAATATCGATTTCTCGTACCTGATTCCCACTGGTGGATTCAATAGCCCAATGGCTAACACCCTGCGTTTTTCTATCTCCTTTGAGTTTGAACCAGCCAAAACAAGAACTAATAGAGAAAAGTAATGGATTTCAGGATTGGTTTTGGCTACGATGTTCACCAGCTACAGGAGGGATTACCCTTTTGGCTGGGGGGAATTCAGCTTGAACATACCAAAGGCTCTTTAGGCCACTCCGACGGCGATGCCCTAATCCATGCCATTTGTGATGCCATGCTGGGTGCTGCCAATTTGGGTGATATTGGTCTCCATTTCCCCGATACCGACCCATCGCTGAAAGGAATCGATAGCAAAATATTACTCCGAAAAACAATGGATATTGTTGCTAGTAAAGGCTATTCCATTGGCAATATCGATTCAACCATTTGTCTCCAACGCCCTAAGGTAAAAAGTTACATCCCTCATATGCAAGCGGTGCTTGCTAAAACTTTAGGCATCGATCCTCAGCAAATATCTATAAAAGCAACTACTACCGAAAAACTTGGTTTTGTAGGACGCGAGGAAGGTGTCTCGGCATACGCAGTAGTTCTTCTAAAAAAGGATTAACCATAAATATGACTACCGACAACGAACTACTTCCCAAAACCTTAGTTTTAGGCGCAAGTCAAAAACCTGAGCGCTACTCATACTTGGCAATACGTAGTCTCCGCAAACACGGCATTGAGGTAGTAGCCATAGGTGCTCGAAAAGGAATGGTTGATGATGTGGAAATTCAAACAGAACTTCAGAATATCCCTGATATTCACACCGTAACACTATACCTTAGCGCACGTAATCAAGCCCCATACTACAACTATATCATCAGCCTAAAACCCAAACGCTTAATTTTTAACCCGGGAACTGAAAATCCTGAGTTGGAAAAGCTTGCCCGTGAAAACGGAATTGATGTGGTTGAAGGTTGTACTCTTGTAATGTTAAGTAACGGTACTTACTACGAATGGTAAAGATTATACTGAACGAAACTGACCTTGGCAAGGCTCTTAGCGAACCTGCTACTGCAATCTATTTTAACTCACAGGCATGTGGGGTTTGCCATGTTATGCTGCCGCAACTTGAACAAATTATTGGTGGTGAGTTCCCTAAAATGAATATTTATGTGGTAAATGCCAACGATTCGCCCGAAATATGTGGAAAATTTTCGGTTTTTACCTTTCCCACTGTACTTATATTCTTTGAGGGCAAGGAATCGCTGCGTATGGCGCGAAACATTAATTTGGCAACGTTCAGGCAAACTGTTAGCCGCCCCTACTCCATTCTATTCGATTAAGGCCGATCGAATACTGCACTCACAAAGGGGTCGTTTACCTGACCCGAAACACTATACTCCCACTCCATGGTCTGAGTGGCTTTATGCCATACTCCCCTGCCGCTTATATTGTATATATCGCTATTGGTGCTTAGCACCGAAAAAACGGTATCCTTAATCTGAACATAGGTTCCCACGTCTAGCCCAAGGTTGTAGAGGTTATAAATCACGTAGGATGAACTATCGAGTTGAAAGTACCGGTCAATGCTTACGTTATACGACCTGAATTGGGTTCCTTGGTAATTCTCACGGCACCGCCAAACGCCGGTAATACCCTCCCCTTTTTCGTACTTGTCGCACGATGCTCCCATAAGCAATACCACTATTACCATGAGCGCAAATTTTACGGCTATTCTTTTCATCTATTTATTAATTTTTATAAGGAGATGAAGGGCATTAACCCTTCACCACCTTATCTATCAAGTTATCGTCGGCAATGTTCGGTAGGGTAACCTTTAACAGAGAGGTACGCTCCATCTCACGTTTAATGGCAAACATGGCCCCGCTATTTCGGGCCCAGCTACGGCGGGCAATACCGTTGTTAACATCCCAGTGCAACATCATTTTCAGGCGACGGTTGGCAGCATCGGAGCCATCGAGGGTAAGGCCAAAGCCACCATTGATAACCTCACCCCAGCCTACTCCGCCCCCGTTATGGATCGATACCCATGTGGCACCCCTGAAGGCATCTCCAATCACATTCTGGATTGCCATGTCGGCTGTAAAGCGAGAGCCATCGTAGATATTGGATGTTTCGCGGTAAGGCGAGTCGGTTCCCGAAACATCGTGATGGTCGCGACCCAACACCACGGGTGCTGAAATTCTGCCCTCACGAATGGCCTTGTTAAAAGCCTCGGCAATCCTGATACGCCCTTCGGCATCGGCATAAAGAATACGGGCCTGCGAACCAACCACCAGGTTATTCTTACCAGCCTCACGAATCCAGTGTATATTGTCCTGTAACTGCCCCATTATTTCGGCAGGAGCAGTCTTTGCTATCTCCTCAAGCACTTCAAGGGCAATGGCATCGGTTGTAGCCAAATCCTTAGGATCGGATGAGGTGCACACCCAACGGAATGGGCCAAATCCGTAGTCGAAGAACATTGGCCCCATGATATCCTGAACATACGAGGGGTAGCGGAAATCGCCATTGGGTTTTAGTATATCGGCGCCAGCACGGCTACTCTCAAGCAGGAATGCGTTACCGTAATCGAAAAAGTACATGCCACGAGCAGTCATGGCATTTATTGCCTTTACATGCCGCCGTAAGCTCTCGTAAACCTTTTCCTTAAAAAGGTCTGGTTGCTCAGCCATCATCCTGTTCGACTCATCAAAACTGAGGCCAACAGGATAGTAACCACCGGCAAAGGGGTTGTGAAGGGAGGTTTGGTCGCTCCCCAAATCAACGTGGATGTTTTCGGTAACCAACCGTTCCCAAAGGTCAACAATATTCCCTTGGAAGGCCAGCGATACCGCTTCCTTATTGGCCGAAGCCTGACGTATTCGGGGGATAAGCTCATCGAGGCTGGTGTAAACCTCATCAACCCACTTCTGCCCATGACGCACCTCAACGGCCTTGGGATTAATCTCTGCAATCACGCCAACCATTCCGGCAACCACGGCAGCCTTTGGCTGAGCGCCCGACATACCTCCAAGTCCCGACGATACAAACACCTTTCCACGGAGATCCTTTTCACCGGGCTTTATCTGCTTACGGCCAGCATTCATAACCGTAATGGTTGTGCCGTGCACTATGCCCTGGGGGCCAATGTACATGAACGAGCCTGCTGTCATTTGCCCGTACTGGGTTACACCCAAAGCATTGTAGCGCTCCCAGTCGTCCTTGCTGGAGTAGTTGGGAATCATCATTCCATTGGTAACCACCACGCGAGGTGCATCGGGGTGCGATGGGAAAAGCCCCATGGGGTGGCCAGAGTAAAGCACAAGGGTTTGCTCATCGGTCATTTCGGCCAGGTACTTCATGGTTAGGCGATACTGCGCCCAGTTCTGGAACACAGCCCCATTCCCCCCGTAAGTAATAAGCTCATGAGGATGCTGGGCAACTGCATAATCGAGGTTATTGCTTAGCATTAGCATGATTGATGCGGCCTGAACCGACTTGTGAGGGAAATCGTGGATGGAACGGGCATAAATCTTATAGTCGGGGCGGAAACGGTACATGTAAATGCGGCCGTACTCCTCCAGCTCACGGTAAAACTCCTCGGCCAGAACAGCGTGATGCTTTGCCGGGAAATACCTAAGGGCATTCTTAACCGCTAACTTTTTCTCCTCGAGGGTTAGAATTTTTTTACGTTTTGGCGCATGGTTTACGGTAGGATCCCATGGTTTGGGTGCGGGCAACTCATCGGGTATGCCCTGCAGTATATCCTTACGGAACTCTTCAAGTGTCATAGTTAAAAATTTTACTCTTAACCGCAAAGGTAGTAATTTTAAAACGATTTCGGGAGAGAGGGGTGGGAAAGATTATTAAGCTGTAAAAGGAGTTAGAAGAAGTTAGAGGAAGTTAAAAGAATGGGGTGGAATGAATCGGAATGAAACGGAATTAAATGGAATAAGACGGAACCAGTTGTATAGGGGGGAACTACTCAAAATCAGGCAGAGAAAACATCTAAAATGATACAAATAGAAAAAGAAGAAGATATGAACACAATTACAATAACCGACTGCGAAGGCAATGTTTTGTATAGCCTTGAGCAGTGTGAGATGTTCCCCAACTACATTGCGGTACTAAAAGATGCAATTGCACAAGGTAAAGACCTAACAGGATTGTGCATTAAAAACCAGAATATCAGCAATGTAGTATTCCAAGGGATCACGCTTAACAACGCGGTGTTCGAGAATTGCAACCTTCATAAGGCGGAGTTCATTGAATGCCAAGCCGATTCCGTTTGGTTCAATAGGTGCAACCTTGATGGGCTTAAAGTCAAAAAGACAAACCTTACCAATGCTCAAATTGATAAATGTAGCATTATCAAGGCACACTTTACAAGGACAACCCTTCATGAATCTTCAATATTTGATAGTAATTTGTACGCTGCTGTTTTCCTTAAAACACAACTCAATAATGTTGGGTTTCATAATTGCAACCTAGAAAAAGCAGAGTTTGAGGAGTGTTCACTGGTTGACGCAGGATTTTACAATTTATCTCCAACCTACCAATGGATTAACGATGTCCTATTCTCAAACTGCATATTAAACGACTGTAACCTTAGTTCTCTGAACTCCCTCTCGATGCTTTTCATTCGAGAAAGCAATATTGAAGATGCAGAACTTCGGGATCAAAACTTTACTAGGGTAATCAATACTTACACTAAAGTGCTATATGCTATTGAATCCGATACGGTTTGGTGGGAAGACTTTAGAGGAAACTTTGAACAGTTTAAAGCTATGGTTGAAAACAACACTATGGAAAACGGCAATAAATATTACCTTGATGTTTTTATATACGACGAGTTAAGCAAGGTAGTATGCTACCTTGAGCAGTGGCATAGGGAACAGGCTACTATGTTCAAAATACACTAAACATGAATCAATGCGAATGGCATTTGCTCTAAAAACGCTCGGTTCAGATTGTATCTTTGACATATTGGTCACAACTGAGCTCTTGTATGCGGCTCAGGTTTTGTTGTTGTGAATTGCTTTCAGATTGTATCTTTGACATATTGGTCACAACGATACACAAATGCCAGTAATTGTATACCATGTTGTGAATTGCTTTCAGATTGTATCTTTGACATATTGGTCACAACTTCCGCCCCTTCGGGGCTTAAACCACCGGACAGGTTCTTAAATCTGAAATCCGCCAGTAGGCGGACAGGTTCTGGAATCTGCCAGGTAAAAGACAAGTTTCGTCGTTAGCCAGGCAATTTTTTATCCTTTATCCTTTAACCTTTATCCTTGTATTAACCTTTATCCTTGTCTTCAGCCCCAGCTGGGGAAGGACATTCTCCGCGGAGCTCGTAAAGGCGGGAAACGATGAACGTTGCCGGTATAAGTAAAAACGGCATAAAAGCCAGACCCGCAAATGGGTCGGGGGCGGAACGTGGCGCGGGAATGCACAAGCGGCACTGTTTGAGCCACGCCGCAGGCGGGGCGAGTTGTGCCGCGTGGCAGTTCCGCCCCCGGGGAACCCATCGGGTAGGGCTTTTCAGCCTTGATTTTCTTTGGTTCTTTCTTGTATCAAGACAAGAAAGAACACTTAACATGCTCTTTACCAAAATTCTATTCCAGGCTCTTCGTTTCAAACCTATTCCGCCCCTTCAGGGCTTGTAAAAATTGTTCGCTCCATACAAGGGGCTGCGCCCCTTGCTATTTATTCCGCCCCTTCGGGGCTTAAACCACCGGACAAGTTCTGTCAGTAGTCGGGCAGGTTCTGAAATCCCGACAGTAGGCGGACAAGTTCTGAAATCCGCCGGTAGCCGGACAAGTTCCTTCAGGAGCCGGACAAGTTCCGCCAGTAGGCGGATAAGTTCTTGAATTATCTTATCCTTTATCCTTTACTCTTGTCTTCAGCCCCAGCTGGGGAAAGGTATTCTCCGCGGTGCTCGGAAAGGCGGGAATCGTTGAACGTTGTTGGCATTAGAGAAACGGCATAAAAGCCAGACCCGCAAATGGGTCGGGGGCGGAACGTAGCGCGGGAATACCCAAGCGGCACTGTTTGAGCCACGCCGCAGGCGGGGCGAGTTGTGCCGCGTGGCAGCTCCGCCCCTTCGGGGCTAAAACCACTGGACAAGCTTTTAAATTTTAAAAGTCAAGTGCTCAGAACTCAAAAGTAGGGACTAAGAAAAATTTATTAGCAATCGAATGAACTGGTTAAAATTGTAAACCTACACTGAAGGAGAGCCCTGGTCGGTTGGCTTTGAGGCTGGTAAAAAAACGAATGGTTTAAAGCGGTGAACTTGGTATTGAAGGCACTGAGTAGCCATACCATTACCCGGAAAAGTAAGAGGCGAGATGCTATGATTCTTCAGCTAGTATAGGGAATAGAAACGAGGTGGAAGCTAAGAGCGTGGAAATTGATAAAATGTTGGCCTTGGAACCAGAATCTATACGGCTTGTTTTGGCTGAGCTGTTCATCCCCTTTTAAATTTTTTATACCAACTTTTGAAGTTCTTGAACCGGACAAAGTCTAAATGGTATTTCAAAAACCAGAAGAGCGTTTGCTTGGGGTTGCTGTTTCCGGCCAAAGCTGCATACTCGCTGGTAATTGTAACAATATCGTTCACGGTAATGTCGAGAGTGAGCCGTCTAAGGTTTTTTAGCCCCTGTTTGGTGGATACCTTCTTTTTAAAGTTCATGCGGTTCAGGTCGATTATCGAAAAGCGGTAGCTGTCCTCACCCAAGTCTTCAACCAGAATATTACCTCCGGAGTAATCCTTATGGAGAACACCCTGTTGGTGAAGTTTGGTAAAGGTGAACCGTGTAAATTCCCTGATAATCGTTTCTCTGTTAGTATCATTTGATCCAAGTATGCCTGTTATGGTTGCCCGGTAGGGCTGATAGGCGCACACGTAGTAGCTTCTTCGAATAATTCCGAATTGTTTTTCCTCGATGTAGCCTATAGGTGACGGTGTATTAATGCCCAAACTTGCTACGAGTAAACCATACCTATAGGAGCGCTCGGCCTTTGAAGCTCGAAAAAAACTATACACCAATCTGTTAAACAGATTAGGCACTTTAAAGCATTTTACTGAGATTTTTAGACCGTCTATGTTGAAAACTTTAATCTGGTTACGTTTGCTAAAGATAACCTCTCCTTCAGTATCAAATTTAGAGCAAATACTATGAAAAAATGGTTGTAGATGAGCAAATTCGGGCGATAGTACGGATGTAATCATAAGTAAGAATATTAACTCAATAACAGGTAGAGTTTAAGGTGCATCATCCAGCTTTTAAAAAATCTGGCTCGATGCTTCATAAAAAGATTGGCAATATTAAAAAGTTTTGCCCTCTAATGCAACACTTTCAAGTGTTTTACGGTAAACTACTGTTAATTTAAGATGCGAACCATTAGGTGTTACTATAAGACGGCGAGTGTATAATTTTTCTAAATATAGATGATATTTTAGTTAAAACGTCCATCCATGAATGTTAAACCTATTAAAATGAAATCCATCAAACAACCAGTCTTAAAAAATGTTTAAACTTGCGTTGTTAATTCTGAGTAA
>LUYY01000113.1 GCA_001603415.1 Bacteroidales bacterium Bact_07
GGTTCCATTGATCTCTACCCAGTCCCCTGTTGAAATCACTTTGATCGGGTCCACGTCAGTAAAGTCGACCACTGCCGGTATATTCATGCTTGCTATAGCAACGCCCAAACGGGCATCTATTTTTGTGGAGACCCATCCCGCAGGTTTAACGCCCGCGATCAATGCTCCCTTAAAATGGGCAGAAAATCCATTTGATCCCTTTGCACAGGGGACGACAAGTATCGCATTTTTGATAGATATGCCGTAATTTATATTGCCCTTTTCATAGACTACTCCGTCGACATCACCCAGGGCTCCTGAATTCCCTGCTATGCTGTCAGGGAATACTATTGCAGGACCTGATGCTGTTCCTTCCAAAGCACCTCTCCCTTTGATGACTATCTTTTCCATCATTCGGCCTCCTCCCATCTGCCCTTAACGGCCGCGTCTATGCAACGCCTGATATCTCCGTAATAGACCGGTACTTTTGTCTGGTGTCTTATGCCTACCGCCTGTTTAACGCCGTTCATCACCATTCCTGTCGCATGTTTATGGCTCTCTTCCCTCATTACTATAGGACAGCTTCCGGTAAGGACGAATGCCCCGGAATCCTCAATATCTTTGGTATAACAATTTACATCTGCCATCGCCTTGGTTGCGTAATCGGTCCATACAAGGAGCTCTGTCCCCTTTTTTATCTTTTTGCCTTTGATGTATTCAGATATCTCTTTCAGTTCATCGAGGGAAAGATGCGGGCAGCCAATGCTTATATAATCTACCGGACCGCTTCCCGCATCGCATATCTTAGACAAAGATTCTGCTATATCATTTTCGGTTATTTCAATTTCATGCCTGCAGGTTTTTCCTCCTGTAGCCATTTCAAGAGTCTGTGCCTCAGGCGTTATACCCACTATGTGACAGAGCTCAGTTGCGCTGGACACCGATATTGAGGACGAGAACTGGCGCATCCTGTTTATCTCAGGCCTTTTAAAATTTCCGACCACTACCGGCACCACATTCTTGGGCAATTTTCTGCCGATCGTGTAGCCAAGGACATCCCATTCCGAAACACTTTCCACTTCGCACTTTACACTTACAAGACAGTCAGCATACCTGTTTTCTTTGATGTGCATCCCCCATTTGGGAGTCTTTCCAGTTATTGCAGCGCATACCGCAGCCTCTACTCCGTCTGAATTGCCATAAGCTCCGAAAAAAGAGTTGCTTATTACAACATTGCTTGATTCAGTGGAGACGAAATGCTCACCCATGAGCGGGATCCATCCGACATAGTAGGGGGTGCAGGACTCAACGATCTTGACTCCCATCTTTCTGGCAGCTTCGGTGTAGGCCATGTTTTTGTCGCTGTACTCCTTTGACAGGTGGGTCTTGTCACAGTTCCACATGTCACAGCTGGCAGCACAGGTCTGGACCTTGCACTCCGGGGCCATCTCCCCCAACTCGATCTCGTCGTCGGAACAGAGGTAAAACTCTGAAAAGATTTTTTTATATTCTTCCCCATGTTTGTAACAGTCAAGATAGTGCTGGGCACCAATGAACAATGTGGCTCTTGATACTTCACAAAATTCCTCGGCACCAAGTACCTCGGCATAGCGAACATTGAATTCCATCGCCTTTTGCCTGAACTTTCCCATTTTACCGTCAAGCATTGCCTTTTCATGATCTGTCAACTTCAACATCTGACCACTCCTCTTTTTGCCTTTTAGTAAAGGTGCATTTAATGACCACCAATGTACTTAGATTTCGACAAGTGAGATCTTATGTCTTATTAAAATGTAATAATAACAGGGTCATAAATTATCAGCAATTTACAAGAACCCCCTATGGCCGGCATATTACAATTCACAGGCCGCTAGGAGGTTCTGAAGACAAAAATGATAAAATTGTCACAAGTAAATTTTGAAACAGAGATTTTTCCTCTGTGCAATAGCTTTATCCAATCAGTCGCTGTTTATAACACCCACTATTTCTCTCATAGATTTTTCACTTGGGACAGACAGTTCATCAATTATCCTCTTTTGCTTGTCTTCTGAAACAAGAGGCCCTGTGACACGGATAAACTTATCAACTATCCACTTGTGATCAACGTTGTCAGAGGCTTCTCCAGGTGCTGAGAAAACTTCTGATTTCAGGACAGTTCCATTCTTTAACCTGACTTCGACCCATGCGAGCCTCTTGGCGGGGAATTGTGATTCCATTTCATTATCGACTGCGAATTCAAGTTTTTCCATCATTGAAAGCACTTTTTCATCCTTAAGGGATTCATCACGGATCTGCATGTAACCGAGATCACCATGAACGAGCGCAGCAGCAACAGGATATGCAATGTTGTACTGTGCTTCATCTGTTGTATTAGGAACGATCTTGCTCAAACGTGAAGCAGCGACAAAAGTGTTTACTTTTACACGCTCGACATCGTCCGAACCAAAATGATGATCTTTCATTAGCTTGATGCAGGCTGAAATCGGCTGATGAGCCCATCTGCAGCAGGTAAATGGCTTGAAATAGAGGTTCAGGATCTCGTATTCTACCCCAAGAGTATCAACTAATTTATGATATTCGGGCATTTCAAGAAAATGGGTCTTTCCAGTGTATCCTTCCATTGCCTCAAGGACCGCCATCGCTCCGACCATTGTTCCAAAGGGCACTCCGTCCTTATTCATGGAAGGGTATTCAACTGCACGCATAACGGGAGTCATGGGAGCATGGAAATCTGCGATCGAAAGAGCGTTGTTCAATGTTTCACGGTCAAGCCCGAAGACTTTTCCAACTCCTGCTGCTGTCCCAAATGCGCCATATGCTCCGGTACTGTGCATGAAATTATAAAAATCCTGCATAGCAAGAGCCCATCTTATGGATGACTCATAGGATACGACAAGAGCCGTGAGGTATTCTTTGTACGAAATATCATTTTTTAGAGCGGCAGCCATAACACCTCCAACAAAGGAAGCTCCGGGATGTCCTCTGATCATGTTGTGTCCGTCATCTATATCAAAAGAGTTGGCTGCGTGGCTCATTGCAACGGTGGCTCCCATAAAACTCAACCTAGTGTCAGAACCAACTACAGGGATATCACCATCATTGTATATTTTTTTTGCAAGGTTAAGGCCGACTCTATGTTGCGCTCCCTTGCTGCCAAGGATGAGTGCTGTAGTGAGGTCGATGGCACAAACAACTGCTCTATGCTTAACGTTTGATGGAAGACTTTCCCAATCCGTTTTTAATATAAAATCTTCAAGTTTGTAATTGGTTTCAAATATCATCGTTCATCATCCTTAATTCGTGATTAGAAAAACATAGAACAAGAGGGAATTGCAAAGCAAAAATGCAATTTTGGCATAGTAACACTGACGTTCTATCATGCGTAAATTCCTGTTTTTCTGACAGAGCGTACCGTCAGTTCTATATGCAATTACAGTTAAGACCTTACAAAACCCTCTTATATCCTGTTTCTAAAGCATGTAATTTATTGTCCGGAACTTTATTTCAAAAATCTTACTTGATCAGGCCCTTTTCTTTGTAGAATTTTTTCGCGCCGGGATGAAGATTATCTACATCCATACCGTTCAGTGCGGTTTTCAGGCTCAGGTCTCCTCCTCTGGCATGTGCTTTTGATATTACAGGAAGATTGTCAAAAAGCACCGTAAGGAAATCATAGACAAACTCATCAGAGAGTTCTGCGCGGCACTGCAGAGTTGCAGGAACTGCTATCGTCGTGATATCTTCCATCAGGCTGCTGTACTGCTTGCTTGTGATGCTTACCGGGACACAGAAAGGATGGCTTTTCTTCAGTTTCTTGACCATGTCATCAGAGAAGTTGAGGAGTCTGACCTTGTGCTGGGTACCTAATTCCATTATGCCCGAAGTAGGAACTCCCGCCCAAATAAAAGCTGCATCAAGGGTCTTATCTTTAAGACCTGAGGAAGCATCTCCGAAACCAAGGAAATCTTCTTTGATGTCATCATAAGTAAGGCCGTAAAGGGTAAGCAGATCTTTTGCCATTACTTCTGTTCCGCTTCCGGGGGATCCAACTGCTACCCTTTTCCCTTTAAGATCACCTATAGTTTTGATATTTTTATCCAGAGTAACTACCTGAACTGATTCCGGATATACGCTTACCAGACCTCTTAGGTTTTTTACATCCTCGTTGGCAAATGCACCCTTTTTTCTGGGAGCGTTAAATGCTGAAGATGCATCGACAAAACCAATGTCTATCTTGTTTTTATATATGAGCATTGCGTTTTCCACAGCTCCGCCGGTTGATTCTGCCGTGCAGTTGTAACCGGGGATCTTCTGTGTAATAAGGTTGGCCATTGCTCCGCCCAACGGATAATAGACTCCTGTTACTCCGCCTGTACCAAGAGAAAGGTACGTTACAGCACTTGCGACACCGCAGCTAGTTGAAATAAAAATTGCGACCAGGAGCATCATAATAAAAGCTGTTATTTTTTTCTTCATGTTCATTCCTCCATTTGGTTTGATGTCTGCAATCTCTTATCATTCTTGAAAAAACTCAAAGGATATTTGCGCGCATAAATCAAAATTAAGGGCATCGCCTCCTTATTTGATCGTTAGACTGCGATTTTGGGGTGCTTGGCTGTATAAAATTTCTGATAGGCGAAAACTCCAAGAATTATCAACA
>LUYY01000114.1 GCA_001603415.1 Bacteroidales bacterium Bact_07
AAAAAAACTCGATTTTTCAATATGATTTTTGTAACTTGTGTTCAAAATAAATCATCAACTTTAAAACTAAACTATTAAAAGCTAACAATATGGGTAAAGTAAACGTCAAATTAGAGCGCCTTGGTGAAATGTTTCCCGAAAACTGGACCGAAGAACAACGAGCCAAAGGCAAAACTTTATTCCTGAAATATCTTAGTGAAAAGGCACATCACCATTATGGTGGAAAAATTCAAACCGCACCCAAAGCACCAGTTTTGGGTTTCAACTGGTTTAATGTATGGTACACTCCAGGCGTTTCGAAAATCTCCACTACCATAAGAGATAATAACGATGCATCCTTTGAACTAACCAACCGCGGTAACCTGGTGGCTGTGGTCAGCGATTCAACCCGTGTTCTTGGCGATGGCGACTGTACCCCCCCAGGTGGGTTGGGCGTTATGGAAGGCAAAGCCTTCCTGATGAAGTATCTTGGGGGTGTTGATGCTGTTGCCCTTTGCATAGACAGTAAAGGAAAGGATGGCAAAAACGACCCCGAAAAAATTATTGATTTTGTTAAAATGTGCCAGCATAGTTTTGGCGCAGTAAACCTAGAAGATATCTCACAACCTAACTGCTACAGGGTACTCGATGTCTTAAGGGAGGAGTGCATAATTCCTGTTTGGCACGATGATGCCCAGGGTACTGCATGTGTTACCCTTGCCGGGTTGCTCAATGCCCTTAAACTGGTCGGCAAAAAGCTAAGCAATGTTCGCATTGTTTTCTTTGGTGCCGGAGCATCCAACACAACAATCGCCCGCCTAATCATTGCCGATGGTGGTGACCCCAAAAAGATGATTATGTTCGATTCGCACGGTGGGCTTCACCGTAAACGCGAAGATATTAAAGCCGATAGCCGTTTTTACCGCAAATGGGAGATATGCGAACAAACCAATCCCGATTGCATTAACACCATGGACGAGGCCATGAAAGGCGCCGATGTGTTAATATCGCTTTCCACCCCCGGACCCGATACAATAAAACAGGATTGGATCAGGCTAATGGCTGATAAGGCCATTGTATTTGCGTGTGCCAACCCTATACCTGAAATATACCCATATGCCGCAAAAGAAGCCGGTGCATATATTGTAGCCACGGGTCGTGGCGATTTCCCCAATCAGGTTAACAACTCGTTAGGGTTCCCGGGAATTCTTAAAGGCGCATTGCTGGTTAGAGCATCAAAAATAACCGATAACATGGCCATTGCTGCAGCTCACTCACTGGCTAACTACGCTGAAAAGCGTGGCATCAACCCCGATAACATTGTTCCCACCATGGACGAAGCCGACGTATTCCCCGTTGAAGCAGCCGATGTTGCCTTTCAGGCTGTAAAAGACGGCGTTGCCCGCCGAGCTATGACCTGGGATGAAGTGTATAGTATTGCTAAAAAGGATATTGAGTACTCACGCTCCATGGTTAAATCGTTGCACGACAATGGTTTTATAGCCGACCCACCAACCGAAATGCTGGAGGAAGCACTGGAATGGACCATAAAACAGATTGAAGGGAAGTAAGAGAAAGGATAAAAGATTCAAGGTTCAAGATTCAAGATTAAAGAACCTGTAACGCTTTGCGAAAAAGAATATTCCTAAACCTTTTCCGGTTTTTGGGGTTTAAGTTATACTGTTTTTGGGAATAAAGACTTTTTCACGCTTAGCGGGTGTAAAGAGTTTTACCATAAAGTAGGACATATGAAACTCTTTTTCATCATAGTGGAGTGACGCTATGTCCTTAAATATACACGTATGCTATGTGCTTCACTTTGAGCATTCAGGTCGATAAACACAGGTTGGAGAAATCGCTTAATGCTAGATTTAAAGGCGACTTCAACTTTGAGCCAGCTTACTTCTTGTCAGCTTTTGATTTTCCAATAGTTCCGGTAAAAATAATTGAAAATCCCAATTATCTTTTGCCTATGCAATGGGGTTTAATACCCGAATGGACAAAGAACTCAAACGAAGCCTTACAAATTCGAAGTAAAACCCTGAATGCCCGATTTGAGAGTTTACTTGAAAAACCCTCGTTTCAAAAATCAGTTATTAAGAGATGTATAGTTCCGGCTACCGGTTTTTTTGAGTGGCAGCATATTGGGGGCAAAAAAATTCCATGGTTTATAGGATTACTCAACGAGGAAGTAATGCAGCTGGCTGGGGTATACAGCAGTTGGACTAATACCATTACTGGCGAAATTATAAACACTTTTAGCATTATCACAACACCAGCAAACCCTTTACTCGAAAAAATACATAACACAAAAAAACGAATGCCTGCCATACTTACACCAAATGGTGCGGATAGGTGGTTAGACCAAAACCTGGAAACAAACTCTTTTTCTCAGGTAATTGAGCCAATAGATCCGGTATATCTAAATGCCTATACCGTTTCACCTATTGTATCGAATCCCAGAATCAACAGGAATATTCCAGATGTTTTAACGCCATACTCTTACCCTGAGCAGCAATCGCTATTTTGAACATACTTTGAGAAAATCTGTTACCACTACTGCAAATACACCCATTAGTAAATGAAATTTGACCAACCCCTAATTCACGGCAGGCTTATTAAGCGCTACAAACGGTTTTTAGCTGATATTCTGCTCGACAACGGAGAAATAGTAACAGCTCACTGCACCAACTCAGGATCAATGAAAAGTTGTTTGGAGGAAAACGCCGAAGTATTCATAAGCCCAAGCTCTAATCCAAACCGTAAGTTGCACTTTACCTGGGAAATGATTAAGATTAATAATGGCTGGGTTGGAATAAACACTTCAAATCCCAATAGAGTTGCCTTCGAGATACTCGATAGTCATTGGATTGACACTTTACCAAAATTCAATTTACTGAAAAGAGAGGTTAAGTTTGACGATAGCCGTTTCGACATATACTGCGAAAGTTTGAATCAAAAATGGTTCTTTGAGGTAAAGAATGTAACATTAAAGGATGGACAATACGCCCGATTCCCCGATGCAGTTACAATCCGTGGGCAAAAGCACCTGCAAACACTGGTTAAGGCTAAAGCCGATGGCTACAAGGTTGCCATGATTTACATCATTCAGCGCACCGATGTTAACGTATTTGCCCCCGCCTGGGATATTGATCCCACATACGCTAAAGAGCTGATAAAAGCAATTAAAGCTGGAGTTACTGTTTACCCTGTGCAGGTTAATGTTTCGCCCCAAAACATTGAACCCTTCAAGATTTTACCCATTGATTTGGGTTTAGGCAACTTTTAACTCGAAACACAACTTTCGCATTTGCCAAACCAGCGATAACGGTTACGGGCAATAATATCGTATATAAAATCTCTTACAGGAACTGGAACTATCAGAAATATTGACAGTAATGGCCATAATCCTTTCAAATATAAAGTAATTCGAAGAACAGCACTCGATCGCACATAAACTTTCCCTTTTTGAATTAACACCAAAGAGTTACGCATTTGGAAATCTGACATATAGCGCAAAGCCAATTCAACACTTCTTGGAGAATCCAATGGAATAAAAGAAAAATCGTTTTTTTTTAGTTTTCTCTTAAGAAAACTAATACTTTGCAAACATAAATTGCAGTTTGAATCGAAAATGACTAAAACTTCATTATTTTCCATAACTAATTAACACAAATAGACCAAAATTGTTTCCTACCTACTTCACTGCAATGAAAATCAACATGTTCGAATACTAACAAAAAAATCATT
>LUYY01000354.1 GCA_001603415.1 Bacteroidales bacterium Bact_07
TAGCGTTTTGTCACGTAATTATTTTTGTCCATACACATAAGTTTGTGTTGACATTTTTCAGGACGGGTCAATATCAGCTGTCCGCTAAAATTTATACTTATACCAATGTCTTACTTTAGTCTGCTAATTCAATTAGAATTTCCAGGTGGCTACTCAAAAGTGGCTGCCCGGAAAATTTTTACCCGACAACAGTGATAACGTTTTATAACAAGGGTTTGCGCAAGTCGGGGTGACCCCGATAAGTCGGTGCGGGCATTGCAAACTTAGAGTTTTGTGCATCTATTCAAGTTTAGTGCAAGTTGACAGTTGTGTGTCCAAAACCCACCCGAACGCAAAGCCCGAGAACGTTATAAATATCCCTAAACAAGTCCAATTTAAAAATTAATACTTAATGCATAGCATATTGACTCAAACATAAAATGCATGCCCGCCATTTCCGGGCTTCCTGAAAAGAACTGCGCACACACAGGAATTGCTCAAACACAACTGCAGCAAATCTTTTGGTAACTAATACTTTGATACCAAAGTCGTTAATAAGTTTTTTACTAATCTATTTATGATTTGTGGTTGGTTTTGTAAATTTACGTTTGAAATAGAATGCTACTTTATAGTGCCAATACATCCAAAACTGGAAATAATACGCAACAGAGTAGAGTCTATAAACGAGTTATACTGCATAAAACAAAGAGAAATTATGAAAGACACAAAACTATTTACCGTTTTATTTCTTACCATGACGCTTATCGGGTGCGACAAACTGTCCATACCCGACAATTGGCCAACTTTTAGAGGCAATAGACAACATACCGGTTACTAAAGTGGAAATTCTCCACACGAGTTGACGGAATTTATTTGGAAATTCAAAACGGAAGGCATTGTAGCATCAAGTCCCGCGGTTGCTGACGGGATGGTTTTCTTCGGTAGCTTCGATAATTACCTGTATGCGGTGAAATAAGATAACGCAGTATAACATTGTATAAGCGTAATGCGGGTTGAACGGTTAAAATTGAACATTTTTGCTACTAAGAAACTTTGCGATAGGTTGACAATAAATTGCTCTGAAGCTCGCACTGCACATATACTAAACCGTTGTGCGTCAGTGTAAAAACCACCCGCAAATTGCACAATTAGTTTTTTACTAAACACGAGCCAATGCTAAACACGAGCCAATTTTTTGCCAACATACTGAAATCGTTTCGACCAAAAGACTATTTTTACCGAATGAAGT
>LUYY01000355.1 GCA_001603415.1 Bacteroidales bacterium Bact_07
TTCTTCATATGTTCTGATAATATTATCCATATCATTTACGTTCAGTTCGGGATTTATTCCCTGGGAATACAAATTCATGGCTAAATTAATAATATCCACATTCCCTGTTCGTTCCCCATTACCAAACAATGTTCCCTCTACACGATCGGCACCGGCAAGAATGCCAAGTTCTGAAGCGGCTACACCGGTTCCTCTGTCATTATGGGTATGCACGCTTAAAATAATACTGTCCCTGCAGCTTATATTGCGGCTGAACCACTCAATTTGATCCGCGTAAACATTCGGTGTTGTCAATTCAACAGTGGCAGGAAGATTTATTATTGCTTTCTTTTCCGGAGTAGGCTGCCAAACATTCATTACCTCCTCACATATTTCCAGTGCAAAGTCCATTTCGGTTGCAGTGAAGCTTTCAGGAGAATATTCAATACGTATATCCGTATCACAGTCTTTGCTGAGCTCTTTTATCAATCGTGCCCCATCCAGGGCGATTTTTTTAATTTCAGGCTTATCCTTTTTAAATACGATGCGTCTCTGCTGCTCCGAGGTAGAGTTGTAAAAATGTACTATTGCCTGCTTTGCACCGATAATTGATTCAAATGTCCTTTTAATCAGGTGTTCTCTGGACTGGGTTAAAACCTGGATTACAATATCATCATCCAAATGCCCGTCTTCAATCAAAGTCCGCACAAAACTAAAATCCGTATTTGACGCGGAAGGGAAA
>LUYY01000115.1 GCA_001603415.1 Bacteroidales bacterium Bact_07
ATTTTTCCTGAACCCATATATTACTAATATATAGTTTGAGAACAATCCATATATTACTAATATATGGATCCGTTCTCACATCACAATCTTGAAACCGTCCTGATCAACCAGATTCAGCGATTTAAAAATTCAAGCCCGGGAATACAAAGAAGAATTGACTTTTCACAATATGTGAACCACCCTCACATAATTGTAATTACCGGGGTTCGAAGATGTGGGAAATCCACCCTATTGAGGCAACTCGCGGACTATTTTCCTTCGTATTTGTATGTTAACCTGGATGATGAAAGATTTGCAGGGATCGGAATTCATCATCTTACAGAAATAATGACAATATTTGAAGAGAATAATCCAGGCGTTCGAACCATTTTCCTTGATGAAATTCAAAACATTCCAGAATGGGAGAGGTTTGTCAGGAGGATTCATGATGATGGATACCAGATTTTTCTTACCGGATCGAATGCGCAACTCCTGAGTTCAGAACTTGGAACCCGCCTTACTGGCAGATATGTTACCATATCACTCTGGCCATTCAGATTTGATGAATATTGTAATGGTTTGGGTGTAACGGAATTTCCACGGGGATCACAGGCTGAAGCAGAAGTTCAACGATTATGTGTAAAATATCTGGAAGAGGGGGGATTTCCTGGTTTTCTGCACTATAAGGATCCGGAGATATTGCATCAGATTTTTGAAGACATCATCTATCGTGACATAATCGTCCGGTATGGAATTCGCGAAATTCTTCCCTTTCGTGAATTGTGCAGATACCTCTATTCTAATCTGACTCGAGAGGCTTCATATCAATCTCTGGCAAAATCTATTGGCGTAAAAAACCCAATGACTATCCGATCATGGATTGGATATCTTCAGGATTCCTTTCTCATATCTGAATGCTTTAGGTTTGATTATTCGCTCCGGCGTCAGCATGCATATCAGAAAAAGATGTATGGGATTGATACCGGCCTTCGGAACACAGTATCATTCAGATTTTCAGGAGATACCGGATTGTTGTTTGAACAGGCGGTCTGGATGGAATATACAAGCCGTGGTCATGAACTGTTCTGGTTTAAAGCGGACGGTGAATGTGATTTCTTAACTTTTAACCAGGGGAAGATCACCACCTGTATTCAGGCATGTACTGAATTGACCGTGGAAAACCAGGAAAGGGAGATATCCGGATTGCTGGAAGCCATGAAAGAGACGCAATGTGATAATGGAATTATTCTGACAATGCGACAATATCAGGACATGATTATCGATGGAACTCCGATAAAGATCCGCCCGTTTTGGAATGAAGTTCTATCTAAAAGCCCGTTAATACGAAAGTCCAAGTGGTAAACCAGATACAGGAGAGATATTCCTGGAACGGAGCAGCCAGTCTAGTTCATCCTCTTCCACATAAATGAGGATGCATGGAAGATATTCATCTTCTTCATTGTTATTTTACTTCATCTTTAAAAAAGAAGAGTTCTCCAATAGCAGAAAAATAATCCACGTAAACTACCATTAAACTTTTCATTGAAGCGTGTAGGATTAAAAAAAACTTTTATCACCATTTTCTGAAAATTAACATAGGCAAATTAAAAAACAAATACTCCATATCTATCATTCTCAACTGAGGTGTATGGATAAAACATATTCTCTTAGCTGGTTTGGTAATGACAATTACTCTGCTTCTCATCGTCCCGGGATGGGCGGATGAAAGAACAGATATAATTGGAACTGATACAGAAAATTGGATTGGAACCTGGACAGATGCAAATCATACGATTTCAATAGAACAGGTGGGAACTGAATTAATTGGGATCGGAACTCCATTTAAACCAGATGCGGATTATTCCTTTTTACTCACGGGAACGTTATCTGAACATGGCACAGTATATCGGATAGTAATGAAATCATCTGGAACCAGAAATCTTCAAATTTCTGATGATTTAATGTCATTTTCGGGAACTGGAACTGTTGATTCAGTCGATAATTCCAGTGATCCATATACATATGAAGTCAATGCAACCAGGAATGGAACCACGACTGATCCGGATAATCTCTGGACAGGAGAATGGCTGTCTGGAAATAGCTCTATGATCCTCAATCAGAATGGTACTATTGTCACCGGGAAGACCTATTATATTCCAGATCCTAAATATACTCAAGAGTTCGAAGGAACTGTCTCAGATGATGGAAAATCCGTGTTTATGACCTGGTCATATGAAGAGGAGGTAAACTTTACTCTGTCTGAAGATGGTATGAACCTCATTGAGACAGAATGTGGAGAAAAAGAAATTGCAAAGGGAGAACTTTGTTTTAACCTGACAAAAGCAGAGTAATCTTGAATTTCACATTTTTTAATACCTTTTCCCAGTCAAGTGGAAAGCGGAAATATCATACTGGGAGAAAAAAGTTAGATTGAAAATTTCTTCAGGATACCGGAGCCTCAGTCGGGGCTATGGTATTACTCACGGTCGGAACCGGCCGGGGTTTATAGGTCGTAGTCGGAACCGGAGTTGGTTTCTCGTTCTGAACAATACAGAGTTCATTTACGACAGGATGAAGTGGGATAACAGATGTGGCAATAGCAGTAAATTCTTCAGCCTTTGCTTTTGCATCTTCCATGGTATCATACGACCCAAAGACCGCAACAACATTTCCGTCAATCAGTCGTAAGAAGAGATTTGATGTCTTTCCATCAGAGTATTTTCCATACTGGGTTACCGTATCGTTCCCAAATACCGGGTCGGTAAGGGCTGCAATACCGGTTTTTGCATTAAATTCATCCAGGTTTACTTTCAGGTTTTCCTGAGCAACCGGGGAACAATTCATATTCTGAAATATCTTAATGGTGATTACATTCGCGATATCATTATTATCCATGACACCGGTTGCCATGCCGGCATATGAGTTGACCGGAAAATAAGACCAGTCGGCAGGTAATTTCACTACAAATTCATCATTTATCGTCTGGTTGGCAGAAGGTACCGATTCGGCTGCAGAGACAGGGAGGAGGACTGCAGCAATGAAAAGGCAAAAACAACTGCATAATCGAAATAGATCCATACTATCACGTACGGTTCATACGATTATGAATTTTCTGGTCATAGAAACAATACCTCCCGGTAAAAAAGAGAGGAACTCTCAGGATCTCTCTATTCAACTCCATAAAGGGCATCTGCATCAAAATACCCTCCTTTTGTCATGGAAACCAGCTGATCTATAAAAGCAGACGGGAAAACATCAAGTTCAAGAAAGATATGTGCAGCAAATTCTAGAAATCCCAGCGGGTTGGCAGTTATAATGCCCTTGTCAGAGATGGACGGTGAGGGAGTGTAGTACTGTTCGCCCTGGTATTGTGGTGCATGGGCCTTCAGCCACTCGTTTCCTGCACTTGTATGCCGTACGTCATCAAGAAAACCATGCCTGGCAAGAAATAAGGTCCCCCCACAGATGGCTGCCACCGGGATCTGTGCCTGAGTACACCGGGATATAAGGGATGCCAGCTGATCAGGATCCTCCTTCTCATAATATATTGAACCGGGAAGGATTACCATGGCAACATCATCAATGTTCACGTTATCAACTGAAAAATCCGGAACAAGGGTCAGTCCCCCAACGGACCGCACCGGCTCTTGTGTTACTCCAAAGGTGCGAACCGGGTAACTATTGTTTTTGGGGATGTCGGTATACTGATCTGACAGCAATGATATTGTATACGCAGGTTCCCAGTCTGCCATACCGGGACAAAGAAAGAGAAAAACACTTTTTGATGTTGTCATTGAGATCTATAGTAATCTGCACACAGATCATGTACCCATTGTCATTCCCCGATGTTTGATACTCCCTCCTATTCAGAAATTGTGTCCGCGATCTGATCCTCGATCTAGAAACACAAAACAAAAACAGAGACAAAATCATGTGGATTAGATTTTTAGCGTCAAAACAAATCATTTGCGATACCGGAGTCAATTGAGACCTCCTGAATCATTCACTATACCAAACAAATCCAGGATTTAATTTAATCTTCTCTTTTATCTCCAAATTACCGATTCATTAGTATTATTTATTATTTCTTGATAACACTAATTTTATATATACGTACATAAAAATTTAGATAATACTAAAAATTAGGTGACTCATGTCCACGGTTACTGTTGAACAACTCCTCCCTGGCACATCAGGAATTATTTCATCAATCCAGGGAGAACCGGCTATTCGCCGAAGATTAATGGAAATGGGCGTTCTGCCAGGTTCTGAAATTACTCTAATGAAATGGGCACCGCTTGGAGATCCTGCCGAATGCAACATTCGTGGGTACAAACTCTCCCTCCGAAGGGCTGAAGCGGCCCTGATCACGGTTGAACCAAAGAAGGGGAAGTGAGAGCGCCATGGTTCCTCTCAGCTTTACCAACACCGGAGAGAAGGTTGTCGTCAGGTCAATCTGTGGGACCGGACACCTGGCAAAAACCCTGGGCCAGCTCGGGATCATAATCGGAATTGAACTTACGATCATTCAAAAAGCGAAAGAATCAGTGATTGTCCGGATAGGAGAGAGCAGATACGCCCTTGGAGCCGGAGCAGCCAGCATGGTTCTCGTCGAACCACTTTGATGTTGATATTATGAAAGATATTCGTATATTACTTGCAGGAAACCCGAATGT
>LUYY01000116.1 GCA_001603415.1 Bacteroidales bacterium Bact_07
AATATAATTTAGAATGATGAAAAGGTTTAATTGCTTAGTTTACCTCTTTGTTTGCTTTTTTCACCTCTCGCTGCCAGCGCAGGAGAGCAGTAAGTTCAGCTCGTTGAACTCCATATACGAAAAAGGACTCGACCTATACCAAAAAGAAATGTTTGCTGATGCTCAAAAAACTCTTGAGCAATACATTGCAGCCTTACCAAAAGGCTACTTTCAGCAAAGGGTTTCGGCAGAGTTTTACCGGGCTATGTGTGCCATAGCCCTAAATAACGACGATGCGGAGCACCTAATAGGCCAATTCATTCAAAACTACCCCGAAAGTCAGCTTATCGATCAGGCATACTTTGCTATGGGCAAGATGCAATACCAACAAAAAAAATACTCCACTGCTGTTTACTGGCTCTCAAAAATTGATAAGAACGGACTGGAAAAAGAAACAAGGTATGAGTGGCAGTTCATGTTAGGGTACTGCTACTTTATGATCAACGATTACGAATCGGCCAATCGCTGGTTATACCAGATAAAGGATATCGACAACAAATTTGCTGCACCTGCAACCTATTACTACTCCCACATTGCATACATTCAAAAAAAATACGCCACTGCTCTTAAAGGCTTTGAAAAACTTCAGACCGATGAACTTTTTGCCCCATTAGTTCCCTACTATATAACGCACATTTACTACCTTCAGGGCGAATACAAAAAGGTTACTACCTACTCACCTCCCCTAGCCAAAGATAATACCAACAAACGAGCACCCGAAATTGCAAAAATAGTTGGCGATGCCTTTTTCAAGCTTAAACAGTACGACAGCTCTTTAACCTATCTTAAAATATATGAGGAAAAGAACAAGCAACAGCTGTCGCGCGAAGATTTATACCTGTTGGGATTTGCATACTATAAAAACACAAAATATACCGAAGCCGCAAAGTACCTGGAACGAATATCTACTGTTGACGATTCGCTTAGCCAGAATGCAAACTACCATCTAGCCGATTGCTACCTAAAACTTGACGATAAAAACAAGGCACGCCAAGCATTTGGTCTTGCCTCAAAGTTCGATTTTGATAAAATAATCAAGGAAGATGCACTATTCAACTTTGCCAAGCTCACCTACGAGCAGCTCTATGCACCATTCAATGAGGCCATTGATGCCTTTAGGGCATACATAAAAGAGTATCCAAATTCACCGAGAATTGATGAGGCCTATAATTACCTCACCCTTGCATACTTGAGTTCCCGAAACTATAAGGATGCAGTAGAATCGCTAGAAAAAATCAGTAAGAAAGATGCAACCATAAAAACAGCCTTACAACGAGCAGCGTATTTCCGTGGACTTGAACTATTTCAAAACCTGAACTATTCAGAGGCAATTGATATGTTCACCAAGTCCCTTGAGCACGCTGGATACAACCAACAAATTGCTGCACAAGCACTATTCTGGAGAGCCGAAGCACATTACCGCTTATCGAATTACGAAAGCGCCGCGAATGATCTTGAAAAATTTATAGTTACCCCCGGTTCATTTGGACTAGAGGAATACCTTATTGCCCATTATAACCTGGGTTATGCATACTTTAAAATGAAACAGTACGATACAGCCATAACCTGGTTCCGGAAATATAACAGCCTTTCAAACGACGCTGCTGTAAACACCGTTGCCGATGCATACAATCGCATTGGTGATTGTTTCTTTATCCAACGACGTTACTGGGCTGCAATAGATTACTACGAAAAAGCAGCCAATCTGGATGTGTTAGATGCCGACTATGCGTTATTTCAAAGAGGGTTCTCGTTAGGTTTGGTTAGTCGACCCGAAAAAAAGATTGAAACGCTTAAAACTCTACTCAATAAGTATCCTACATCGAGCTATACTGATGATGCTATCTTTGAGATTGCTGAGGCCTACAATATCCTTGAAAACACAAACTTAGCAATAGATTACTACAAGAGGATTGAGACCGAATACCCAAATAGTAGCTACTACTCAAAAGCGCTGGTTCAAATTGGACTCCTGTACTATAACTCTGGCGATTTAGACAACTCACTTGCTTACTATAAGAGAGTTGTGGAAAACTTTCCGAACTCAACCGAAGCCAAAAATGCCCTTATTGGCATTAGAAACATCTACATTGACAAGGGTGATGCCGCAACCTACTTTAACTATGCATCAAAACTCGGCTCCATTGCAAATATTAGCGTTACAGAAAAAGACTCGTTAAGCTACATGGCTGCCGAGAAAGTTTACCTGTCAGGAAACTGCGAAAAATCTTTGCTCGCCTTTGAGGACTACCTTACTGAAAATCCACAGGGTAACTTTGCGGTTAATGCGATGTACTATATGGCCGACTGCAATATTCGGAATAATAATGTTGATAAAGCAACTGAGTATTTCGAAAATATTATTAAGCGCCCCCGGAATAGCTTTACCGAACAAAGCCTGCTCAGGCTCAGTAACATTTATTTAAATCAAAAACAATACGAAAAAGCATACACTTTCTTCGATAATTTAGAATCTATTGCCGAAGTTAAAAGCATGTTGCTCGACGCCCGAATGGGAAAACTGCGTTGTGCCTTTGAGCTACAGCGGGATGATATAATGCCCACAATTGCTGCAAGTATTTTAAGTACCGACAAACTTTCACCCGAACTTGAACGTGAAACTCGCTTTAAACTTGCCAAAGCTAACTACCGCTCCAAAAAGTACGACGATGCCCTGATTGAATTCTCCAAAGTTGCACAAAACCTAAAAACCATCGAAGGAGCCGAATCGAAGTACATGAAAGCCTTAATTTACTTTGAACGAGGCGAATACAATAGAACTGAAAGTGAGGTCTTTTCATTTGCCGAGACCAATACCCCTCACCAGTACTGGTTAGCTAAGAGTTTTATTTTGCTTGCGCAATCGTACGCTGCCCAAAACGACTTCTTCCAAGCTAAGGCCACCTTGCAAAGTGTTTTGGATGGTTACTCCAATACCACCGATGGAATAATTGATGAAGCAACTACCAAGCTAAACGAACTTGTAAAGTCGGAAAAAGAACGTCAAAGTGTTAAACAAAATTAACCCTAAAGCAATGAGAAGCGGATTATACTACATCACAATAATTGTAAGCATAGGATTAGTTTCATTGGCCAGTAACTCTGTAACTGCTCAAACTGACGAGTTAAAAAAAGAGGTTCATGTGGTTCGTCCATACGAACCATCAATTTCCGATGCAAATAAAATAAACCTACAACCCAAAATAATCGATACCATAAAAGTAAACCCTAACTTTACCTATTCCATTGTTCAACGCCCGGTGGAAACCTATTTCACCCCTACCCCACTTACGGCTGCGCGAATGGTATCGGAGCCTTTGCCCGATTTGCGAATGAGCTACATGCGGATTGGATTAGGAAATACCATACTTCCTTATGCAGAGGCCTACCTATCGAGCAACCGTCATAAGGAATACCTTTACGGCGCATGGGTGAAATTCTTTAATACAAGTTCCAAGGTTGAACTCACCAACAACCTAAAGGTAAAAGCACCAGCATCAAATATCGATTTAATGGCTTTTGGGAAAAGATTACTCAACAAAAAAATATTGCAGGGTGATATTGGTTTTAATCGAAATAACAGAACTTTTTATGGATATTTCTTCGATAACCCCACCATTACTCCAACCAACGATAAGCAAAGCATCAATAGGTTTGCAGCAAACCTTGAATTTAAAACCACCAATAAGGATTCGGCAAGCTTAAATTACCTTGCTCAAACAAACTTTTATCACCTTTCCGACAAATACGACCTTCAAGAAACAATGATTGCCGGACTTTTTAACCTGAATAAATTCATCGGGCAGGAACAATTTGGCGGTGAAATCGCTTTCACCCATTACGGTCGCTCTAACAGCTTGGGCTCAAAGAATAACAATTTGCTCCAGATTAAACCCTGGGCACATTTCTTTGGCGACGAGTGGCATGCCTACGCCGGGTTAAACATTATTTTCGATGCCAACGGAAACGTTAATAATACTTACTTTTTCCCGCGTGCATACCTATCGTACGATATTGTTAGCCATTACATTATTCCCTATGTTGAAATTGATGGGTATGTTCAGGATAATTCATACTCCTACCTTCTTCAGCAAAACCCATGGCTCTCATCAAAATTTGATACCTGGAATACAATTTACAAGCTGGTTGTGGGCGGGGGGATTAAAGGAAAGTTTAGCCCAACCATTTCGTACCATGTTAATGCGAACTATGCAATTATCGATAGTTTAGGATTGATGATTAACACCAGTATCGATGCTGCCAATCCCCTGTTCAACAGGTTTGACATTGTTTACGATAATACCGAACGAACAACCGTTAAAGGTGAACTGGCCTTTGAACCTACAAAATCGTTCCATATCAAATTGAATGGTGCATTTTATCAGTATAAAACTCAAAATGCTTTGCACCCTTGGCATTTACCCGATTACGAGATTTCCGGTTATGTTCAATACCTATTCAGAAATAAACTGAAATTGAATGCTGAAATTTTTGGTTTAGGTAAGCGCTGGGTTAAAGATCCAACCGATAGCCCAATTCGTCTCAAAGAGTATATCGATATCAACCTTGGGGCTGAATACAGCTATAATAAGCGAATGTCAGTATTCATTAGCGTTAACAACCTAACCGGAACTAAATACCAGCAATGGTATCTTTATCCAAATCACACATTTAACATGTTGGCTGGCGTAAGTTACAAGTTCTAATTGCCCAAAAATTCGTGTTATCGATATTGGCTAAACTGTTTACCGGCCAATAGAAATTTGATTTTTGGATGGTAATCCAAAAGATTTCAACATTAGTTTCAACATGTTGATTTTCTGTGATTTAAATCGATAAAAAAGATGCAAAATATGTTAGCTAAACCGAATATTTTGGTTATCTTTGAAGGTTAAATTATTGTGGTGTTTTAGTTAAATTT
>LUYY01000117.1 GCA_001603415.1 Bacteroidales bacterium Bact_07
GGCGACCGGGTGCCGCTATGAATCGAGCCGTTTACACAAAAATATTTACAGGCTCAAGAATCATATTTCATTGATTGCCCTCTCCAACTCGTTATCCACAACAATATGTGCCATGTGATAGTTTTTGACAGTTTTTAGATTATGCTGTAGTCTTACAGCATATGGAAATTAGCAAGAATGAGGTGATGACACTTGCGGAGGTGGCTGAATATCTGCGCCTACCCTCCTCTACCATATATAAACTATCAAGAGAAGGAACAATTCCAGCACAAAAACTAGGAAAACAATGGCGATACCACAAAGATGCTATTGACGACTACCTCAAAGGTGCCAAGAATAAGATAATAACTTAAATAATAAAGGATTATTACATCATGGCTAAAGCTAAGAAGATAACTGCGGCAAACCTAGGATTTGAAGCCACTCTTTGGTCGGCTGCCGACAAGCTTAGAAACAACATGGACGCTGCAGAGTATAAGCATGTAGTCCTTGGTCTTATATTTCTTAAGTATATCTCAGACTCCTTCGAGGAGTTGCACACCACTCTTCAAGCTGATCCAGAGGCAGACCCCGAAGACGAAGATGAATACCTTTCTAAGAACGTCTTCTGGGTACCAAGGCAAGCTCGATGGGGCTACATCCAGTCCAGTGCAAAGCAACCAACCATAGGAAGTATCATCGATGATGCTATGGATGCTATCGAGAAGGAGAACAAATCCCTTCGAGGAGTTCTCCCAAAGGACTTCTTCAAGTACCAGAACAACCTCAGGGAGAAGCTAGGCGAGCTTATAGACCTTATTGGCAAGATAGGTCTCGGAGACAAAGAGAATCGATCCAAGGACATCCTAGGCCGTGTCTACGAGTATTTTCTGACCCAGTTCGCATCCTCTGAAGGAAAGAATGGAGGTCAATTCTTTACCCCACGATGTGTTGTCTCCCTTATAGTCCAGATGCTTGCTCCCTATAAAAATGCCAGAGTCTTTGACCCTGCTTGCGGTTCAGGCGGCTTCTTCGTCCAATCGGAGAAGTTCATAGAGCAACATGCAGGGGGAATAGGGGACATCTCTATCTTTGGTCAGGAATCGAATCCAACTACTTGGCGACTCGCAAAGATGAACCTAGCCATTAGAGGGATCGAAGCTGACCTTGGCTCTGAGAATGCTGACTCTTTCCTTAGAGACTTACATTCAAGTTTGAAGGCTGACTTTGTTATGGCTAATCCACCCTTTAATATGAAGGACTGGGGACAGCCTCAATTGCAGGGAGATAAGCGTTGGAAGTATGGGACCCCTCCCGCCAACAATGCAAACTTTGGATGGGTACAACACTTCATCTCCCATCTCTCCCCCAACGGCATGGCAGGCTTTATCCTAGCGAATGGTTCAATGTCCTCTAATACTTCAGGAGAAGGAGATATTAGGAAAGGGATCATTGAAGACGACATGGTCGATTGCATGGTTTCCCTTCCTGGCCAGCTCTTCTACTCAACGCAAATCCCAGTTTGCTTATGGTTCTTGGCAAGGAATAAAAGCGAATCCAAACATAGAAACAGAAAAGGAGAAACCCTCTTTATAGATGCTCGAAAGCTTGGAACGATGGTGGATAGAGTACATAAGGAACTGCTTGAAACTGACATTGAGAAGATTGTGAATACCTACCATGTATGGAGAGGGGATGCTGATTGTGTTCAGAAGTACGAAGACATCCAAGGATTCTGCCATTCAGCCAAGAGGGTAGAAATAGAGAGCCATGGATATATACTGACTCCGGGGAGGTATGTAGGGGCTGAGGAAGTAGAGGATGATGGTGAAGACTTTAATGAGAAAATGGACAACTTGACGTTTAAGCTGAAGGAACAGGTAACCCAGTCTGAGCAACTCTCGAAGGAGATTTTCAAGAACTTGAAGGTGCTTGGCTATGGGGAATAAGTGGAAAGAATCAACGATTGGGCAGTTATTCAACTTGATACCGGGATTTGCTTTCAAGAGCCCAGACTTCCTTGAAAGTGGAATCCCAGTAATAAAGATAAAAAACATCAAGCCAATAAAGTTATCAAAGCATGAGTTCTCGTATGTAGATGGTAGTTTTGTGAACACCAAGGCTCGTTTCATTCCCTTGAAGGGCGACCTCCTCATTTCTATGTCAGGAAATCGTTATGACGGAACTCCTGAAACATGGGTGGGGAAGGTCTGTTATTTTCAAGAAGAAGATTTGTATTTGGTGAATCAGCGTGTAGGGGTCTTGCGCGGAAAAAGTGAAGTCGAAGTTGACCCTCGTTTCTTTGTTTACTATTTAGCGCAAGAAGAGCAACAGTACCATTTTATTTCTGTTGCGACAAGTTCTGGTGGTCAAGCCAATCTTTCACCACAGCAGATAGCATCTGTCCCAGTTCCTCTCCCCCCTCTCCCTACCCAGAAAGCCATAGCCCACATTCTCGGCACTCTTGATGACAAGATAGAACTCCTCTGCCAGATGAATGAAACCCTTGAGGCAATGGCAAGGGCTTTGTTCAAGAGCTGGTTTGTTGACTTTGATCCAGTTCGGAAGAAAGCAGAAGGTCTGCCTACAGGACTTCCCCCAGAGATTGATGCCCTCTTCCCTGATTCATTTGAGGATTCTGAGCTTGGGGAGATACCGAAGGGGTGGAACATCAAAGCTCTTGGTGAGGTTGTTGAAATTGCGGGGGGGTCTACTCCAAGAACTAAAGACACTTCATTCTGGGATGGAATATATAAATTTGCGACTCCTAGAGATTTGTCGAGGCTCGACACTCCTATACTGACGGATACCGAGCGCAACATAACCAAACAGGGTGTTGCACAAATTTCTTCTGGGCAACTTCCAACTGGAACTTTATTGCTTTCTTCAAGAGCACCAATTGGCTATCTGGCATTAACTGACTCACCAGTTTCTATCAATCAGGGATTCATTGCGGTTAAAAAGGAAAGTATCTTGCCGCCACAGTACATGTATTTCTGGTGCAAAGAAAATATGGAGACAATAATTGGAAATGCTAATGGTACAACGTTCTTAGAGATCAGCAAAACTAACTTCAGGACTATAAAGGCTGTTCTACCCAGACACGACATCGCCACTCAATTTTGTGAAGTGGCCTCGATAATGTTTAGCATGATAGCTAAGAACACTCATGAAAATAGAGCATTGATAAAAATACGTGATTCCCTCCTCCCTAAACTCATCTCAGGAGACCTTGAAATAAAAGATATTGATAAAATACTGGAGCCTGCAACATGAGTCCAAAACTGGTAGAGTCAGATGTTGAAGATGTAGCCATCGAGTACTTCCAAGAACTAGGATATCAGTACATCTATGGGGGTGATATTGCCCCAGACATGCCCCACTGTGAACGTACTTCCTACAAAGAATGCCATCTTCCCCAACGACTTCTATCAGCTCTTTCAGCCCTCAACCCAACTATCCCACAAGATGCCCTTGAAGATGCCGCCAAGAAACTGACTCGTACAGCATCCCTCTCGCTTGTTGGGCAGAACCATGCTATCCACCAAATGCTTCTTGAAGGGGTAGATGTCTCTTATAGGAAGGGTGACAGAATCATCAATGGCAAAGCCCAAGTAATAGACTTCGAGCATCCCGACAATAACGACTGGTTAGTCGTGAACCAATTCACCATAATCGAAAACAACAATAACCGACGCCCCGACCTACTCATCTTCCTCAACGGTCTCCCTGTAGCCATCTTCGAGCTAAAGAATCCCGCTGAAGAAAAGGCAGATATCTGGACAGCCTTTAATCAAATACAAACCTATAAGGATCAGATCCCCTCCCTCTTTGGCTATAACGTTCTGGTAGCCATTTCAGATGGGATCTCTGCCCGAATTGGTTCGCTTACCTCCGATAGGGAACGCTTCAGCGTCTGGAAGACAATTGAAGGAGAAAAGCTAGCTCCTTCAACTATGACTCAGATAGAAGTCCTCATCCGGGGTGTTTTTAAGAAGCAAAGGTTCCTAGACCTTATTCGATACTTCACAATCTTTGAATCAGATACAAAGGGAAGCTGGTATAAAAAGATTCCCGGCTACCATCAATACCATGCAGTCAATACCGCGGTTCAAGCAACGATAAAAGCTTCTCGGCCTTCAGGGGATAAGCGAATTGGCGTTGTCTGGCATACTACTGGCTCAGGAAAGAGCCTTTCCATGGTATGCTATGCAGGAAAGATCATCCTTGATCCTGCCATGGGAAACCCAACAGTTGTTGTCATCACCGACAGGAATGACCTTGATAACCAACTCTTTGAGACCTTCTGTAATTGTTCCGAACTCTTAAGGCAAACCCCAGTTCAAGCAGAAAGCAGGGACCATCTTCAAGAACTCCTGAAAGTGGCTTCAGGCGGCGTTGTCTTTACTACAGTTCAGAAATTTATGCCCGAAGAAAAATTCGGACAGTATCCTATGCTCTCAGATCGCAGGAACATCGTTGTCATTGCTGACGAGGCACACAGAAGCCAATACGACTTCATTGATGGATTCGCTAGGCATATGCACGATGCTCTTCCTAATGCTTCCTTTATTGGTTTTACCGGAACCCCTATTGAAGAAACAGATAGGAATACAAGGGCTGTATTTGGGGAGTATATCTCTGTCTATGACATTCAAAGAGCAGTTGATGATGGAGCTACAGTCCCGATCTACTACGAATCCAGACTTGCCAAACTTGCTCTCAAAGAAGAGGAAAAACCCCATCTTGATGAACAGTTTGAAGAGATTACCGAGACTGAAGAAACCGAAGACAAGGCAAGGCTTAAAGCTAAGTGGGCGGCACTTGAAGCCCTTGTAGGGTCAAGCAGGCGCCTAAAGCTCATTGCCAAGGACTTGGTGAATCACTGGGAGAAACGGCAAGAAGCCTTAGCCGGCAAGGCAATGATCGTCTGTATGTCTCGAAGAGTTTGTGTAGACCTCTACAATGAAATCATAGCCCTGAAACCTGAATGGCATTCTACTGATGACAAGCAAGGTGTTATCAAGATTGTCATGACAGGATCAGCCTCGGATAAAGTTGAATGGCAACAGCACATAAGGACAGGACAGAGAAGAAAAGAACTGGCAGAAATATTCAAAAAACCAGCGAGTAGCTTCAAGATCGTCATTGTGAGGGATATGTGGCTCACAGGCTTTGATGTCCCTTCTCTCACCACCATGTATATTGATAAGCCCATGGAAGGACATGGCTTGATGCAAGCCATCTCAAGGGTAAACAGAGTCTTCAAGGATAAGCCCGGGGGACTGATTGTAGACTACATAGGGATAGCTGATAGCCTCAAAAAAGCTCTTGCCATTTATGCGGCATCGGGAGGAAAGGGAAAGACGGCAATCGATCAAGAAGAAGCGGTTGCCGTTATGATGGAGAAGTACGAGGTAGTCTGCGACCTCTTCCATGGCTTCAGTTGGCAAGCATGGTACTCATCCAGTGCAAAGGAAAGGCTGAATCTTATACCCCAAGCTCAAGAGCATATCCTTTCTCAAGAAGATGGAAAGTCCAGACTCCTTCAGGCAGTAACCCAACTCAGCCAAGCCTTTGCCCTCTCTGTTCCCCACGTGAAGACAACTGAGATACGGGATGATGTTGCCTTCTTTCAGACAGTTCGTGCAGCTCTCGTAAAGACTATTGACGATGAGAACCGCAAGAAAAGCCCTGAAGAGCTTGAGTACGCTATAAGGCAATTAGTCTCTAATGCTGTCTCCTCTAATGAAGTTGTCGATATCTTTAGCGCGGCGGGACTCAAAAAGCCTGATATCAGTATCCTTACCGATGAATTTATGGCAGAAGTGCGAGGGATGCCTCAAAGGAACCTTGCTGTTGAACTATTGGCTAAACTCTTAAAAGCAGAAATCAAGAATCCAAGAATGCGACAGAACCTTGTACAGTCACGTTCCTTCGTGGAGATGTTAGAGCAATCATTAAAAAAATATGAGAACAGAGCAATCGAAACGGCGCAAGTCATCGAGGAGCTTATCGAGCTAGCGAAGAAAATCAATGAGGCACAAAAGCGGGGCGAATCATTAGGGTTATCCAATGATGAGATAGCCTTCTATGATAGCTTGGAAACAAACGAATCTGCAGTACGAGAATTAGGCGACGAGGTTCTTAAAACAATCGCACGAGAATTAGTAAACAAGCTCAAGGCGAACCTGAAGGTAGACTGGACCCATCGAGAGTCAGTAAGAGCTCAGATCAGACTGGCAATCAAGAAAATTCTCAAGAAGTATAAATACCCACCAGATCTTGAGCAAAAAGCCATAAAGACAGTGATAGAGCAGGCTGAGGAGCTTTATGGGGAGTGGGTGGCATAGGAGGTATAATGAAAAAAGAGATTGGAAAAAGAACAGTTGTTGATATCCGCCAAGTATGGTCTAGGGAATCAGAATTTTCGAACTGGTTGATTTCACCTGATGGACTTGAACTTCTTGCTAAAGACATGGAAATCCAAATTGAGAATCCAGAACGGGAAGTATATGGAACAAATTTTCCATGCGATATTATTGGTAATCTAGTCGGTGATGAAAAACATCATGTTGCTATTGAAAATCAATTTGGTAAAACCAATCATGAACATCTGGCGAAGCTTATTACATATGCTGCAACTCATAAGGCCATGACCGGCATCTGGATTGCTGAAGAAGCTGCAGATGATCACCGACAAGTAATAGATTGGTTAAATCAAAACACATCTAATACAATAGCTTTTTACCTTGTTGAACTCAGAGCCTATTCCATTAATGGAAGCCCACCCGCACCAATGCTTGACATCGTATGTAAGCCAAATGTTTCAATGAAACAGGATAATGCCCCTATATCAGACGCAGAGAAGCGTCGAAACGAATGGAGACTCGCATTTTGGGAAGACATACATCAAGAACTTAAAACTACCCAGTTACCATTTAACCTTCAGAAACCCGGAACCGATCATTGGTCATCAATTTCAGTAGGACGCTCAAATTTTTATATCTCAATGCTTTTAATTCCTAAGAATCAAGCAATTGGAATAGAAGTTGTGATAAAAACACCATGGAAAGATAGTGCTTTTAAACAATTAAGAACCCAAGCTTCGGAAATTCATTCCGAACTTGGACTAGATCTTGATTGGAGGCCAATGCTGGAAAAAATCAGTGCAAGAATACTACTCACAGAAAAGCTTGATCCAAGTCAAGAGACTAATCGAAGAAAAGTATGTGAATGGTTTAAGCTTTGGACACCTAAAATATATAATTCATTTCAACACAGAATAAAGGAGCTAGAAGAACCTGAATAGTAAGAATTTTCTAATAAATAAATCACCATAATTAATTGAACACTAAAATAGGAGCAAAACTATGAAATCACATAAATTAGGCATTTTCATATTTATGTTTTTTTTGAGTGTAAATAATGGAGTTTATGGGCAGACATCATATGATTCTCAATACAGAATTAATACTGCAGAAAGAATATTTAAAAATCATGGAATAAAACTTGACTGGGAAAAAAATAGTTTATCTACATTGATTGATATTGAATCAAGATTGGGAACAACTAAGAGAATAAAAGATCAATTTGGGCTAACACTGGATTGGGAGACTAATTCGATATCAACCTTGATCGATATCGAATCCAGGCTCGGAACAGTCAAACGAATAAAAAATCAGTATGGCTTAGATCTGGATTGGATGACCAATACTATATCAACTTTAGTGAGTATTGAATCGAAAATTGGAACTGTAAAGCGCATTAAAGACAAGTACGGCTTAGATTTTAATTGGAAGACTAATGATATCTCAACACTAATAAATATTGAGTCTAGGTTAGGAACTACAAAGCGTATTAAAGAGAATTTTGGATTGGAGTATGATTGGAATACACATGATCTTTCTACTTTAGTTGATATAGAGTCCAGGCTTGGTACAGCAAAAAGGATCAACGATAATTATGGTTTATCATTAGATTGGAAGTCGGAAACTTTATCTAAGCTTGTTGATATTGAATTAAGGCTTAGTACAGCAAATAGAGTAGAAGCATTAACTGGCAAAGAAGTAGATTGGCAAAAACACTCTTTATTAGAATTAACACAAACCGAAATTAGTATATTAAATTTTGCTACTACACAGGCTTCCTTAGCATCTAATTCTACAATAGGAAAGGACTACAATCAGGGAGTCGTACTTGATGGTGGTTATTCTGGCATGGTCCTTCCTGGAAGCGATGGCGGAATGGTTGTAGGGGGTCCTCTGAATGGGAGCATTTTGCCAGGAAATTCTGGTGGTATGGTTATAGGAGGCCCATTAAATGGTACCATACTGCCAGGCAATAAAGGTGGTATGATTATCGGAGGGCCATTGAATGGTTCTATTCTTCCTGGGGGTTCAGGTGGAATGATCATTGGGGGACCATTGAATGGGACACTCATGCCTGGGAGTTCAGGTGGCATGATAATCGGTGGTCCCTTAAACGGCACATATCTTCGAAGCCGACGCTAGAGTAATTAATGAAATTTGGAAACAAACACACTAGTTATTTAACATATAATTATATTAATATATCAATTTATTATATATAAATATATAATTTTTATGATTAGGATTGACTTATGGATATGACTGAAAATCAAATTTTCAAAATCAAACATTTTCAACAAAACCTCCCCAGTAACATAGAACAACTCTCCCAAAATCAAAGCCTTGCGGAGAGTGATTTTTTACGTTTTTGTAGAGATCGCGGTCTCCAAGTGTTTGATATTGGAAACGGTGACACTGGGGAATTTCATAGGCTTGGGTTGTTGAAAAGTGACTCAGTAGATGATTCTAAAAATCTTTCATTCCATCCTTTTCGGTCATATACCGTTTACAAAATTTTAAAAGCTTGCCATCTTCCTATAATACCCTCTGCTTCGTTAAACCATGAATCATATATGAGTCTAATCGATACTTCTTTGAAGATCATGCCTGACCAACAGGATATTGCAAAAGGTTCGATATATTGGGACTCGATTATTGATCTTGCCATAACCCTTGAGCCTGTTTATTGGCCTTTAGTAGTTGGTCAGACAAGTTACCATGGATTTCTTTCATTAGATGTCGCAGATAAAGAAAGAGATGAATATCGCATAAAGTTGATACAACTAATACTATCTCTTGACTCTGGTTACTGGGAAGATGCCCATGCGAGGCTAAGAAGGGATGCTGCACTTCTTGATGACAATGATGAATTATACCTATTGATTCGTCTTACAAACTGGGCTCATCGAAAAAAGCTCAAGGGTAATATTTCAATGGCGCTTTGGATTCGTCATATTGCCGAGGTCATTAGACGTGCGTTTCAAGATGCCAAGAGCGTAAAATGGGAAGAAGAAGATATGGCATTTGGTTTCTGGCCTTCGGGTGCTCGTAAAATAGCATACGGATCAGAAAGACCCTTAGATAACACATTGGAGTCAATTCCGAATATCGTCCATTATTTTGGTTTATTCTCAGGAAGTGTCGTTAGATGGTATGTTGAAGGGGATACAGAGTTTTATGCGGTCTTGGAAACCATACCCAACCCTGCTGTTTCTGGTATTGAACTACTAAATCTTCGTGGAAATATAGTCTCCGGAAGAGGTAATATTGCCATGAAACTTTCTGATGCTCTTGATCAAGACCTTTCTCTTCGAAGATTCAGCGTTATAACAATTGATAGTGATGTTGTTGCCCATATGAAAGAAATTAGACGTTATATAAAAGATAGAAAGATTATTGGGTTGATTACTGTTCATGACCCAGATTTTGAGTTCGCGAACTTCACGCTTGAAGAGCTTATAGAAATTGCAGCAAAAATGGACGAAGACAATGGATATCTTCAATTAAGTACTGGTATAGATAAATGGGAAGGTATAAAAACAGGAAAGAGCTTTGAGCAACGTTATATCCAGTTATCAAGATCTGGAAGTAGTTCCTTGAAAGGTGATATTTGGGGAAGAGCTTTGGCCAAGTATGCAATAGCTCATCCATATCTTCGGGGTTCTACTGAGAAGAATCGACCACTAATTGATCAGGTTGGTGCAGCATTGAGAGCGAGATATTCAAACTATGACTATACGAAAGACCATTGGACGTTTAATCCAGAGACTTTTCAGAGAGTTGAGATTAAGAAAAATTGATGAATAGATAAGTACGGATATGCTTTACAGTTGAAACAATTGTTAAATATTCCCACTTACTAAGCATATTCTCTTGAACATGATCGATATGATCCAATATCCGAATTATCAATCCTTAATTAGAGTATATAACTTAAATTTCCATTCGACATGCAGACTTGCATGACACTTCAAATTTCAAAAAAACTCTTTTGTATAACTTTACATCTCTAATGTATTTTACTATATATATTTATAATTTTATAACTGTGTGCTATACTGGTTTCATCATTTGGAGGAATATATGCAAAAAATTGAATCTTTACCTGAGAAATCCAAACTGAAGAAACCAGAACTAAAGATGCCAGAACGATGGATACGTCTTAAGGAGGCTTGTGAGATGAAGGGGATAGCTTACAATTCCTTATCCCGCCCAAGAGATGCATGGCGTCAGCCTAACTGCGGCAAGGAGGATGGTATTGTAAACGGCAGAAAAGCGTGGAGACCTGATACAGTGAGAAAGTGGATACTTATGGATGACAATATGCTAAAAAGCTTATATAAAAAGCGAATTAGAGATTTAGCAGTAAGAAATTCTCGCAGGATGAAAGGAGCCAACAGAAGCGAATAGGTTGTAAGAATTTCAAAGTTTCCCCTTTGTTCTTTTTCCCATTGTATAGAGCAGTGAGCCCTGGGCTTTGTCAAACACTTGTGGCTTACCTTCCTAATAGGGTGTCAGGACATTTTTAGGCTGTGGATAATTCCAGGGGTTATTCTTACAGACCGCCTACCCCCTATGCCCCCCTCCCCCTTTGTTTTCACCACTTTCACTAAATCTTCACTAAATCTTCACTAAAAATTCTGCTAAAAACTGATACACGACAGTATTGACTGCTTAGATAAATATATTTAATATATGAATTAGTGAGATTTTCTGAAAATATCTGAGAGCGTACGGGATAGGTTCGCAATCTATAGGTCAGGGGTTCGAATCCCCTATTCTCCATCGTTTTCTTGTTCGTGCGTCGCCGATCAATCACCATTTGCAAATCCCTTGCTGCTTCATTACGTGCGAAGCCCCCCGGCGCGCGGAGTCAAATCCTTCGCCATCCATCTTATCCCCTGCCTGTTCGGTCTCCCGGTGCTCTTCTTCGCCAAGGCGTCTTCGGTTTTTCCCGGAGCGATGCCCGTTTGCTGTTCATCTGTGGTTTTAACGGATGCTTCCGTGCTCTGTCTTCGCAGCCAGC
>LUYY01000118.1 GCA_001603415.1 Bacteroidales bacterium Bact_07
CGATGGCACTACGCTACTTGGCGCTGATGATAAGGCCGGATTAGCCGAAATTATGACAGCAGTTGAGTACCTCATCAAAAACCCCAGCTTTGAACATGGTAAAATTCGTATTGGTTTTACAGTTGATGAGGAGGTTGGCCGTGGTGTTGACCATTTCGACGTAAAACGATTTGGCGCTGACTTTGCCTATACACTCGACGGTGGCGCAATAGGTGAACTTGAGTTTGAGAACTTTAATGCTGCAAGCGCCAAGATATCCATCCAGGGACGCAATATCCATCCGGGTTATGCAAAGGATAAGATGCTAAACGCAATACTTATAGCCCAGGAATTCAACAGCCTGCTACCTGCACATGAACGCCCTGAACACACTCAGGGTTACGAGGGGTTCTACCACTTAATCAAGATGGATGGATCAGTTGAAAAGGCAGCTTTTCAATACATTATTCGCGATCACGATCGCAGTAAGTTTGAAGCGCGGAAAAACTTCATGAAACGCATTGCCGAATACCTGAACACAAAGTATGGCGAAGGAACGGTTACCCTTGAGCTAAAGGATCAGTACTACAACATGCGCGAAAAGATTGAGCCGGTTTACCATGTTGTTTCAACAGCCATGGAAGCCATGGAGGCAGTTGGCGTTAAGCCAAAGGTAAAACCCATTAGAGGAGGAACCGATGGTGCCCGCCTTTCCTACATGGGACTCCCCTGCCCCAACCTATTTGCAGGTGGCGAAAACTTTCATGGGAAACATGAATACGTAGCAGTAGAAAGCATGGTTAAAGCAACCGAGGTAATGCTCAAAATAATTGAACTTACACATCAAAGCAATCATGCTCATTGATAAAAAAACGAGGGAGAAAATCTCCCTCGTTTTTTTACTATTTGGTAATGGGTTCCAAAACCTCATAAAATACCCGATACCCACCAGGAGCCATGTAGTTATAGTTTAGGTAGATAATATCAGTTACCGGATCGTAATGGGAGTAAACCAAGGGATTATTTGGATCGCCCTCTTCTACAATATAATCGAACCCTAAAACATTGAACGTAACACTATTGTCAGGATTAATGGTAAGATAGATTGTCTCGCCATAGCTTCCCCACACCGCAAAATTCGTTGAACAGGTATTACCGCTCTCAGTTATTAATTCCTTTGTTAGCTGATACTCTCTGGTACCTAAATTGGGGTGTATATAGGTAATGGAGGACAGGTAGTACCCCGCAAAGCTATTTGCCACTAACACCTCGGTTTGTGAATTGCTGGCAACCTCCCTACCATCGTCCAATACGGAAACGTAATTAAGTATAAAATAATCGCCAACATCAGCATTTAAAGGATCATCGGGGAGGGTATAGCTATCAAGGGTTAATCCCTGTTTGAGCTGTTCCCAGGTAAAGGTTTGGCTAAGCAACAATGTATCGTTTAAGTTCTGGCCACTTACACTAAAACTGCCGAGTAGTTCTACGTTGGAGGCTTCGTTGGTTGCATTATGGAAAAACTGCTTGAAAACCTTAACCTCTTGTATGGCTGGTCCCAAATATACCTTTAGCTCAATATCAACGTTATGAGATTTTTTTGGTACCAATTGCACCAACGGTGCCGACTCAACCAAACCTCCAGTTTTGGCATCGGCAGTCATTAAATCATCATCTTTCAAGCAGGAGCTAAATAGCATGGCAACGATTGCCATAAGCAATGTTCCCTTTATGACTTTTATTTCATATAATTTCATACTCTAATCAATTAATGGAGTTCAACTAACTGTTATCAGCAACATCCCACCAAACCCGAGTATTAAGGTTATCGGCTCCCTGGCGGGCAACTGCAGCATCCAGGTTTGAACCGTTACGGGAATACTCGTCGGAAGGGTAACGTAATCGCTGGGGTATCCTCCCCTCATTTAAGCCATCCTCGGCAGGTGTTAAATGGGGATAACCCGTTCTCCGCCATTCAAACCAAGCCTGCAAGCCCTGGTCGAACATGGCTACCCATTTTTGGGTATAAATCTTTTCAAGTTCTTTCCCTACTTCCCACTTGCCATTGTTAGCAAGAAAATCATTGATATAATCGTCAATAGTTCTGGAAACCCCTCCTAAATCATAGTAGTATGGTACGTTTTCGACAATTTCGCTTGCAAACTGCCTGTATGACTCCGCTATACCCAATTCATAGTAGTCCTGTGCTGTTTCAGTCCCAAACGTAAGTAAGCCACGAAACTTGGCTTCAGCTAGCAGAAAGCAAACCTCTGCACGGCTCATAAACATACCGGGGGCATCGGCTCTACGGAAGTATTCTCCTAATTTTGATGTCCTTTTTATACCATTGCCTAAGTATGCGGCAGCTTTTGCCGATGTCATGCCGTTAGGCAATCCAATCCAAAAACCACCTGCCTGAGGCGTTTCAGCGTAAACCACAATTCGCCAGTCGGGATGATCATGGTTATTTGGGTTATACATGGCATCTATCAATGTTTTGCTAACCCTATGGTCATCGCGGGTCTTGTAAGTTTCATTTAGCGGGTGGTTATTTGGGTATGAACCCAAATAGTGTAATGCTGCATTCTGTGAATTATTACTTATGATAGGATAGGTAACAGGGTCAGATACAATACCGTCAATTTCGTTTCTAATGGTTTCGAGGTACTCAGGTCTATTTGACATACGCATAAGCAGGCGTAAACGCAGCGAGTTGGCAAAGCGTTTCCACTTGGTGATATCGCCACCAAAAAGTATATCACCCTCTACCTTAGGGCCACCAACCTGAAATAGCTCGTTGGCTTCCTTTAACTTGGCATTCAATGCAAGGTAGATTGACTCCTGTGTATCGAACTTTGGAGTATAGGTGCTATCAACCTTTAATGCTTCCTTAAAGGGTATATCACCATATATATCGGTAAGAACCGAAAAAACGTAACACTTTAAAACTAATGCAACTGCTTGATAGTTCCTATTACCCAACCGTTGTCCCATTTCGTATATGCGTTGGGTTTCAATGGCCGGTCCAGCATACAATCCGTTCCAAACCATGTTAATAACATCGTTACGGGGAACATACCTATCCTCATCGGTGTATTGCACCTTAGCCATGTGCTGTACCCAGCACGAACCGATCTCGTGCCCCAGCCAAACATCAAATACCTGATCGGCAATACCTTCAATGGTATTGGCAAGTAGTTTATCGGGGTAATCCTTGTTGATATCAATGGCGTTGGGGTTTTTGTTGATCTCGTCAAAATCTTTAGTACACGAGCCTAAAGCAACACCCACCAAGAATATCAACCCTAACTTTAGCATTCTATGCAATCTCATAACAAAATCTTTTTAATCTAGTTAAAACTTAAAACTCAAATTCACCCCTAAACTGCGCGCCGTAGGATGCTGCCCAAATTCCAGACCCTGTACGTTTGAATTGCTGAATGCTGTTTCGGGGTCAATATGTGGAACTCGAGCATACAGCAGTGCAAGGTTTCGACCTACTATTGAAATGGAAACATCTCGTATGGAAGTTTTCCCAATTTTTGGAAAGGTGTAGCCCAATTGCACATCCCTAAGCTTAATGAAACTGGCATCAAAAATGCTGGAGTAAGCAATGTTATTGTTGTAAGCGGCTTTGTTATACTCCTCTGCCGACACAACAACATCATTCTCAATCCAACGGCCCTGACCATCGGGCATTACTCCAACTCCTACAATACCGCCTTCACGACCTTTTAGGGTTTCCTTGAGCACACCGGCATATCGGCCCCATGTATTGGTCATGGAGTAAATTTCTCCACCCCAACGTGCATCGACCAGAACGCTAAAGGTTAGATTTTTAAATCGAATTGAGTTTGTTACACCTGCAACCCAGTCGGGTGTATAGTTGCCAAGTTTCTTGATATCGCCCTGCAAGGGTAATCCGTTGATATGAATTATCTTCCCCTCGTCGTTTCTCATAAAATCGTAACCATAAAGCACACCAAAAGGCTCGCCGGGAATTGCCAGTACATCAAGACTCCAGTAACCTCCAAGAACATACTGGTCGAGCCCCTCGGCAAGTTTCCTTACCCTATTCACATTTCGCGAAAAGTTTAAGCCTATATTCCACTCAAAACCCGAACGGGTTTTAACAGGAATTCCACTCACTGAAAGTTCAACTCCCCTGTTGTCAATCTGACCAGCATTAACTATTGTTGAAGTATAACCGGTGGTAGCACTAATGGGCATGCGAATAATCTGATCGTAAGTGCTCTGGGAATAATAGGTTAGGTCAAAAGCCAGTCGATTCATAAAAAATCGAAGATCGGCGCCAATTTCGAACGAATTGGTTCGTTGGGGCTTAAGATCGGGGTTGGGTAAATCGTTAGGAATGTAAATCTGAGCCAGCTTAGTGCCCGCATTCCATCCGTCGTTAAACCTGTACACCGGCTGTAATTGGTAGGGGTCAGTATCGGCACCAACCTGTGCCCAACCGGCACGAAACTTGGCAAAGCTAAACTTCCTCGACTGAATATCGAACAAGTCGGTGAGCACGGCCGATACGTTTACCGATGGGTAGAAGTAGGAATTATTGCCCGAAGGCAATGTACTCGACCAGTCGTTACGACCTGTAAAATCGAAGAAAAGAGCATTCTTCCAAGTAAATTGTCCGTTGAAGTAAAGGCTGTTTATCCTTTTCTTGGTGATATAGTTCATGGTTACTACGGGTACCCTGGCATTCTCAAACGTATAAACATCTGGAACACTTAGTTCGGTTATATAGGCGCTTAACGATTGTGTAAACTGGTTCATTCGGCTACCACCAAAATTGAATGAGAAACCCAGATTCTCGGTAAACGACTTGTTGATCATGAACATGAAGTCGGTGTTAACCTCCCTGAATGTTCTTTTAGATTCGCTCAGGGAACCATAAGGGCTCTCGATATCGCCGTAAGCTGAACGGGCGTTGTTGTAGTTTGTGTAGTAATCAACACCAATGCCTGTCTTTAGGCTTAACCAGTCAGTAAATTTTATGGTTGAAGTTGCTTGACCTAGTAGTCGGTCCCTATCAATACCATTAAGGTTCTCATAAAGGGTAAAGTAAGGATTGTTATGGTAGCTGTAGTTCCAGTTTCGCTTACTTCCATCGGGATACTTGTACTGTTTCAAATCGGCCACATCAACCTGACGGCCAAACCACATGAATTGCTGCATCACATTCTGTCCACTGTAACCGTAGGCCGGTAGGTTTTTGCTGTAGGTGTTTATATAGTTAGCATTAGCGGTAAAGGCCAGAAATTTATAGGGCGATGCTGTTGCATTCAGGTTTATGCTATTCTTCTCCTGGTCGGTATTAGGAATCATACCGGTTTGCATGGAGTTAGTGTACGAGAAACGCACTGCATAATCTTCGGCTGCGCTCTCAATGGCAATATTATTGGAGTAGGTTTTGCCCAGTTCAAAAAAGTTCTTCACATTGTTTGGGTGCGACACCCAGGGTGTTGGTTGGCGAACGCCACCAACTACAGGCGAGTTCCACTGTGGAATCATCAACCCTATATCGAGTTTAGGACCCCAGCTCTCGTCGACGTTGTCGTTAATACCCCCTCCTTTTCCGTCGTAGAACTCAAATTGGCCGCCTGTTCCTTGCCCATACACATTCTGGAAATCTGGAAGCCTCAAAGGCCTTTCGAAGGTGGTGGTTGAGTTAAAACTAACACCAAAGCGCTTATCGGTATTAGCCGAACGGGTTTTAATAATGATAACCCCATTGGCAGCACGCGACCCGTAAAGCGCTGCAGCATTAGGCCCTTTAAGAACTGTAACGCTCTCAATGTCGTTTGGATTGATATCGGCAATACCGCTACCGCGGTTAACCCCTTCGGTGTAGGTACCCCCAAAGTTCGAGTTATTGAGCACAACCCCATCTACTACAAAAAGTGGCTGGTTATCGGTACTAAGCGAGTTAACCCCACGCAGCACAATACGTGTAGATGCCCCAACAGCGCCTGAAGTGTTGGTAATTATGGCCCCCGAAATACGCCCTTGCAGGGAGTTAACAATGTTCAGTTCAGGAGTTCGAGCGATATCGTCACCCTTTACACTTTGTATAGCATATCCCGTAGCTTTCTCGGCACGCATTATACCCAACGCAGTAACGGTAACCTCTTTTACCTCAATGGCTTCCTCCTGTAACTCAACATCAATAACGGTCCGGCCGGCAATATCCACCTCAACCGTTTTGTACCCGATGTAACTGAACCGAAGTTTTTTGGCAATTGAAGGGACTGTTATCTCGTACCGTCCTTCCATGTTGGTAACTGACCCTATAGTACTACCAACAACAACCACAGTAACCCCCTGTAAAGGCCAAGCCCCATCGGCCGAAGTTACCGTTCCCGTAATTCTCACAGTTTGTTGGGCCAATACATTCAAAGAACCTATAAACAAAAAAGCTGTGAGAAAGGCACACAGTTTCCTCATAAAACACTAATTAATAGTTTGGTTTAGGTTTAGT
>LUYY01000119.1 GCA_001603415.1 Bacteroidales bacterium Bact_07
ATGCCATTGTTAGAAATGGACATGGCGATGAGTATCAAATTTTACAAGAATTTTCATAGTATCTTATTTTTTTGCATATTTGTTTTTTAGTGATAAAACTTTTGGTTATGCAAAAGTACGAGTTGAGAGAAACGGCAACAACACCATACGTAAACTTTGATCCCGATACCGGCGTTATTCGTATGGAAGGACGATCGATTCCAGAAAATGTAATCGACTTTTACCAACCCATTCTGCGATGGATTGATGAATATTCTGCTAATCCACAACCCGAGACAGTAATTCACTTGAAGTTTGAGTACTTCAACACCAGCTCCTCAAAACGTATTTTTGATATCATGAAAAAGTTCGAAAAGCTTGCTGTTGATACTGGCAAAAAGGTTACCATTAACTGGTATTTTGAGGAAGACGATGAGGATATTTACTTTGCAGGCAACGATTACAAGGCTTTGATTAATAAGGTGGATTTTAATCTGGTGGAAATTAAAGGCTAATAGTTTTATTTGACTAGCATTAATCACCCCGACGGGGTGATTGTTTTTTATGAATGGGACTAATAAGAAGAAAATTGTTAACGATCCGGTTCATGGCTTTATCAGCATTAGCCATCCTCTCATATTTGATTTAATTGAGCATCCCTACTTTCAGCGGTTACGAAACATTAAGCAGCTTGGATTAAGTTACCTTGTTTACCCAGGAGCTGTGCATTCCCGTTTTCAGCATTGCATTGGGGCCATGCATTTACTCGATTTGGCCATTGAAACCCTTCGGGGAAAGGGACTCGAAATTTCAGACCAGGAAGCCGAAGCAGCCGCTGTGGCAATCCTGCTTCACGATATTGGGCATGGCCCTTTCTCTCATGCCCTGGAGCATGTTATTGCAAACGATATTAGCCACGAACACTTAAGCCGATGCTTTTTGTATCAGCTTAACAAGGAGTTTGACGGTAAACTTTCACTAGCCATTGAAATATTTGAAGATAAGTATCCACGTCATTTCCTGCACCAACTTATTTCGGGGCAGCTTGATATGGACCGTATGGATTACCTCAAACGCGACAGCTTTTTCACGGGGGTTTCGGAGGGAATAATCGGTACCGAGCGAATTATTAAAATGTTGAATGTGGCCAACGATAATTTAGTGGTTGAGGCCAAGGGAATATATTCCATCGAGAAATTCCTGATTGCCCGCAGGCTAATGTACTGGCAGGTTTACCTTCACAAAACAGTTGTGGCTGCTGAGCAGGTGCTAATAAAATTGCTTGAACGAGCCAAGGAGTTAATATCGCAGGGGGATGACATTTACTGCAATGGTGCATTGTTGTTTTTGCTAAAAAACAAATTAACCAAAGCTGATTTTTTCCCCGACTCTTCCACTATGCAGGCACCTATACCCCTTCAGCACTTTGCCTCCATTGACGATAACGATGTTATGGTTGCGGCTAAGCAATGGATGCACCATGGCGATAAAACCCTATCGCATCTTGCCACTATGATTGTTAACCGCCGCTTACCAAGCGTTGAGTTGAACAGCACTGGTTTCGATAGCCAAAGGCTAAACCGCTTGGTGGCCGAATTTAAAAGGCAGCATGCCGATTTAGCCGATTTTTACAACTACTTTGTTTTCACTGATTCCATTAGCATTAATGCCTATAAGCCAGGAGAGGAGGCCATTCAAATACTTTACAACAACGGCAAGCTGATTGATATAGCCATTGCTTCGGATATGCTCAATGCCAGGGCGTTATCCGATGAAACCAAAAAATTTTTTATTTGTTACCCTAAACAGCTTAGGGGCATTTAGATTTAATTAATTAGTTTTGCAAATTGTTTACAATGATATAATATGGAATTTACAGCAAAGCTTATAGCTGACTTTTTGGGAGGCACTGTTGATGGCGATCCCAACGTGAAGGTTCATACAGTGGCTAAAATTGAGGAGGGATTTCCCGGTTCGCTTGCTTTCCTAGCTAATCCGAAATACATACCTTACATTTACACCACTAAGGCATCCATTGTCCTGGTAAATAACGATTTTGTTCCCGATCAGCCTGTTGAGGCTACACTTGTTAGGGTCAACAATGCATACGAGGCATTTGCGTCGCTTTTGAACCTATATGCCCAATCAAAGCAACCCAAGAGCGGAATTGAGGAACCATCGTTTATACACAAGTCGGCCCAAATTGGGAAAGACCCCTACGTAGGGGCCTTTAGCTATATATCGGAAGGGGCTGTTTTGGGTAACAATGTAAAGGTATATCCACAGGTTTACATTGGCCCCAAGGTAAAAGTTGGCGATAATACAATTCTATACCCGGGTGTGGTGATCTACGAGGAGTGTGTTATTGGCAACAACTGTATCATCCACAGTGGTGCTATTATTGGTGCCGATGGTTTCGGATTTGCATCGAGCGAGGAAACCAACTACAAGAAAATTCCACAGATTGGAAATGTGATAATTGAAGATTACGTGGAAATAGGCGCAAATGCCACGGTCGACAGGGCAACTATGGGGTCAACAATCCTTCGAAAAGGGGTTAAGATTGACGATCATGTTCATATTGCCCATAACGTAGAGGTTGGCGAGAATACGGTTATGGCCGCCCAAACCGGTGTTGCAGGATCAACCAAGATTGGCAAAAATTGTATGTTTGGCGGTCAGGTTGGAGTGAGCCCCCATGTTAAAATTGCCGATGGGGTTAAAGCTGGCGCTCAGGCTGGAATTTCGGGTGATATTCGAAAACCTGGGGTAATAGTTTTAGGAAGCCCAGCCAATGAAATTGGCAAACAACGCCGTTCAATGGCTGTTTATAAAAATCTACCTGAGCTGATGAATAAAATTCATGAGCTGGAGCAGGTAGTGGAAGAGTTGCGATCAAAACTTAATAAATAGCAGTATGCAAAGGCGCTCAAATGCGCCTTTTTGTAGTTTAACTGAAATTTTAATCAAAATGGCAGATAAACAAAGAACTATAGCACAGGCGGTTACCTTGACAGGTAAGGGGTTACATACTGGCGCCGAGGTAGAAGTATCAATACTACCGGCCGAGGTTAACACCGGTATCATATTCCAGCGAACCGATATGGAGGGTCAGCCTAGAATTGAAGCGGTTGCCGATAATGTTATTGACACTTCAAGGGGAACCACCATTGCGGTTAAAAATGCAAAGGTTAGCACCATTGAACACATGATGGCTGCCCTTTACGGTATGGGGATTGATAACGCATTGGTGCAGGTTAACGGACCTGAAATGCCGATAATGGATGGTAGCTCCAAGTATTTTGTGGAGGCTATTGCCAAGGTAGGAACAGTTGAGCAGGGTGCTGAGCGGAACTACCTTTGCATTAAGGAGAAAATGGTTTATAC
>LUYY01000120.1 GCA_001603415.1 Bacteroidales bacterium Bact_07
TTTAAATAATCTTTATAATATTGCAAGTGGAAAAAAAAGAAGAATGACATTCTCAAACAACATATGGTGGTGGCATAAATTAATCCGAACACAGGGGGATTAGTTTAGCTATTGCTATGCAATACTAAAGCCGTAGGAACCCCCTACGGCTTTTTTAATTTTAAAAAAATCTTAAGATGATTCTGCTTTACCGTCAAATTGAACAAATATCAGTATTCGCTCCATGGTGGTGGCGGGGCCTCCCCGCATAGCTATTGTTTTACCGTGCGCTACGTGCCACTTAATAATATTTACCATTCAATTGCATTTCTTCAAATCTAATTATTAACTAATCATTTTAACGTCATGGAAACAATATCAACAACTAAACAGCACGAAATAGTTCAGCCCTTAAACAATATGTTAAGGTATAATGGTCGCTATGGCGAATACGGTGGAACATACATCCCCGATGTTCTGGCTAAACCGCTGGAACAACTTGCCATAGAATTTGATAAGCTTACCAAGGACTCAAGTTTTCAGAAAGAATTTATATACCTCCTTAAGCACTACGTGGGTAGGCCATCGCCGCTATACAAAGCAAAACGTTTATCGGATTACGTGGGCTCAACTATATATTTAAAGCGTGAGGACTTGAACCATACTGGGGCACATAAAATTAACAACACCATTGGTCAGGTTTTGGTTGCCAAGCGGATGGGGGCTCGTGAAATCATTGCTGAAACAGGAGCAGGCCAACATGGAGTGGCTACGGCCACAGCTGCTGCGCTCATGGGAATTCCCTGTAAGGTGTTTATGGGTGCCAAAGACGCTGAGCGCCAAGCACTCAATGTTAGAAGGATGAAGCTCTTGGGAGCCGAGGTAATTACCACTACCATGGGAACCGCAACGCTAAAGGATGCCGTGGATGCAGCGCTGATGTATTACATTGAGCATCCCCAATCGTTCTACCTATTGGGTTCCCAGGTTGGGCCTCATCCCTACCCCCGAATGGTTGGGTACTTCCAGAGCGTAATTGGCCACGAAGCACGCGAGCAGATACTAATGCACGAAGGGCGATTGCCCAACGCCATTTTTGCATGCGTTGGTGGTGGTTCCAATGCCATTGGTTTATTCTCGGGCTTCCTCGACGATGGAGAGGTGGAAATATATGGTGCCGAAGGTGGTGGCGAGGCTATCCCTGGCAACACTGCAGCTACACTAACATTCGGCAAACCAACGGTATTCCAGGGAACCCTATCCTACTGTCTGGTTGACGATAGCGGAAACCCTTGCGAATCGCATTCTGTGGCTGCCGGATTGGATTACCCTGGCATCAGCCCCCAGCACGCTTACCTGAAGGATACCAAACGAGCCAAGTATTTCCCGGTAACCGACCACGAGGCTATTAATGCCTTTGAGCTTCTCTCCAAACTTGAGGGAATAATCCCGGCCATTGAGTCGAGCCATGCGGTTGCACTAGCGGTTAAATTGTTGAAAAACAAGAATCAACTTGCTATTGTTAACCTCTCAGGGCGTGGCGATAAGGATGTGGAAAGAGAGTTTTAGGGTAAGGTTTGGAATAATCGATGCTTTTGAAAAGTGCCCTTTGTGGGCACTTTTCTTTTTAATGTTTCTTGCCTCAATCAATATTTTGCACGAAATTTGAAGAGGAAAGAGAATAAAAAACCAATGCCATGAAAACACCTATTCTAATTCTTCTTTTGCTGGTTGGCTTTTGTGCTAATGCACAGGAAATTACTATGGTTGAAAACGCAACCGGGAGGCAGATTATAGCTGGGAGCATTAGCGAAGACGAAGCCCGAACAAAAGCTATTGCTCAAGCAAAAGTTGATGCGCTCCGGAAAGCAGGCGTTACTGAACATATTCAATCGTATGAGATGCTTTACAAGAGTGAGATTGGGAATAAGTTTGACGAGGTTTTCATGAGCGATATGTTCTCTGAAATCCGGGGTGCAGTTAAAAAATACGAGATAGTAAAAATCGACAAAGGCATTGATGAGTTTAAAAACTTTTACATTGAAGCCATTATTAATGCCGAAGTAATAGTGTATTCCACAGGAAAAGACCCAGCATTTCAGGTAAATATCGATGGCATCAAACAGGGCTACCAGAACGGCGAGCGAATGCGTTACACAGTTACTCCAACTCAGGACTGCTACCTAAACATATTCAATCTATACGAGAATAACGCCTCATTAATTTACCCAAATCAGTATGAAAAAAGCAGGATATTCAAAGCTGGAGAAAAAGTTACATTTCCGCTGAGTGAACTTATTGATGGCTATACCCTTGAAAAGAGTGGTAAAGAGCCCGAAACTAACAAACTTGTTTTTGTATTTACAAAAGATAACATCCCCTACATAAATTATAAGATAAGCCCTGAAGGCGACCAGATAACCTCGTTCGAAGACATCTCGGCATGGTTGTTTAGCATTTCGCCCGATAGGCGGGTTAACTACTTCATACAATTTGTTATCTACTAACTGCAGAATGGGCAAACCAGAATCATTTTGTTAAATAAACTTTGAGAGTTTTCCTTTTCGAATAGATAAAGTAAGAGCGGAGTACTTGTTTCCGCTCTTGCTCAACAGACATATCAATGTATTATTTAGTT
>LUYY01000356.1 GCA_001603415.1 Bacteroidales bacterium Bact_07
TCTTGATATCTTTTGCTGGCGTGGCCAGTTCAATGATTTTATAAGGATATTTTTTGCGCAGCGCCTGCGGCGAATCACAAGTAGTAATGACGCCATTATGCATAAAAGCTACTCGCGTACAAAACTCTGCTTCATCCATGTAGGGTGTAGAGACAAAGATTGTTGTACCCTCTTTGTTTAGCTTATAAAGCATCTGCCAAAATTCCCTGCGCGAAACAGGGTCAACACCCGTCGTCGGTTCATCAAGAAAGTAAATCTCCGGTTTGTGCATCAGACCGGCTGCTAGTGCTAATTTTTGTTTCATGCCGCCGGACAAATTATCAGCCAAACGATCTTTAAAAGGCAAAAGTTTCGTAAAACCCAGAATTTCACTGGCTAAAGTATCGATTCTCTCATTTGATTCTCCATACAAAGAGCCCATAACCCAGATATTTTCCATAACCGTAAGATCACCGCAAAGGCTGAATTTCTGAGGGACATAGCCAAGTCTGCTTTTCACTTGTTCGAGATCTGCACTACCAAGCACATTAATACTGCCGGAAGTAGCTTCCATAATACCGGTCAGCATCCTGATCATAGTCGTTTTGCCAGCACCGTCAGGCCCCACAAGACCAAAAATTTCTCCCGGCTTGACTTCGAGCGAGATGTTATTTACAGCCACAACCTGTTTAAATTTCTTAGTTACGCCATCTATGGTAATCATTTGATAACCACATCCGCGGGCATACCCGGTTTAAGAATGCCCTCAGCATTGTCTATTTTGACTTTTACATAATAGACCATATTCGCTCTTTCACGTTGCGTGATGCTTTGTCTGGGCGTAAATTCTGCTTTTTGACTGATTTCTTTAATTGTACCTGTAAATACGCGTTCGGGATAGGCGTCAATCTTAACATCAACAGCCTGACCGAATTTTATAAGTCCTAACTGGTCAGAAGGAACATAGACCTTGATCCAGCAGTCATTCAAATCACCAATAGTTGCGATCGCCGAACCCACATTAGCATATTCGCCCTTCTGATAGTTCTTACTCAAAACAATACCGTTAAGCGGACTGGCAATATCTGTATCAGCTAGTGTCGACTTATCGGCCGCCAATAACGCTTCCAATCTTTTTACCTCAGCACGCTGAGCTTCAATCTGGTCAATTCTGTTGCCTTCAATCAGCAGGCTTTCTTTAGCCTGATAGCCGGTCAAGGTATTGTAAGCTACGTTATAACTTGACTGTGCCAAATCAAGCTGTTGAGCTGAAATTGCACCGTCTTGATAAAGTTTACTGTAACGTTCCAGATCATTCTTCGCTTTGATGTATTGAGCCTGTGCGACTCCTATATTAGCAGTCGCCTGTTCAATCTCTTGCGAACGTGAACCTTTTTCCAGGTCAATAAGCTGTGACTTGGCTTTAGCCAGCGCTGCTTCGTCAGCCTTGATTTGTGCCTCCAGATCCAGTCGTTTAATGTGTGCCACTAGTTGACCAGCTTTCACGCTATCACCGACTTCTATCTTCAGTTCATCAATATAACCGTTGACCTTCGGAACCACGTCAGCCAGAGTTACTTCGATAGTTCCTGTTGCTGTTATACCGCTTTGCGGTTTGTAATACAGCTTATACAAAGCTGCTCCGACCAGACAGATTAAAACAACACCAATGATTATCAAACGCTTGTTAGTCATTTTATTTTCTCCTTATACCTTCGAGATAAATATTGACAGCCTGCTCAGCGTAAGCAGCATCCGCTTCTACTGAAGTATCCAAGAAATCACGAAAAATTGGTTTGGCTATGAAGTAAAAATTCATAATTCCGACCAACGACAAAGCCGCAGATCGGAAGAGCACACG
>LUYY01000121.1 GCA_001603415.1 Bacteroidales bacterium Bact_07
GTGTAAAAGCTTTGCAAACGTTTGCTGTTTATGAAAGTACAACTTTTTTATTAATGTTTAGAATGATTCCAAATTATAGCATTGCGTGTTAAAATAAAATACCGAATTACAAAGAAGTATATTTTTGTGGTTGATTTCAAAAGTTTTATTTGATGTCTTCAAAATCCAATGTTATTGAGCATTTAGGACGTGTTGATGCAATAACTGCAAACGATATTCGAGTGGTTATTATAAGCCAATCGGCCTGTGCAAGTTGTCATGCCAAAGGAGCCTGCACCACGGCCGATGTTGCTGAAAAACAGGTAGTAATATCAAAGCCATATCACAGTTACACAGTTGGCGAAACCGTAAAGGTTACCATGAAACAATCGCTTGGGTATAAGGCATTGTTTCTGGGCTACATTCTTCCGTTAATCGTACTATTGGTTTCCCTTTTTGTTTTTAATGCCTTAGGATTTAGCGAGGGGTTGTCAGGGTTGCTCTCGTTAGGTGTGCTGGTGCCCTACTATCTTATTCTTTATCTTTTTAGGAAGAGGATTGAGAAAGAGTTTTACTTCGATATTGAAAAGTTATAAGTTAAACCAACCTAATCTATGAATTCTATCATTATTACTGCGATATTAGTTCTTAGCTTGTTGGGTGTTGCACTTGCCGTAGTGCTATACCTTGTAGCTCAGAGGTTTAAGGTGATTGAGGATCCGCGTATCGATTTGGTTGAGGCGGTGCTTCCTGGCGCCAACTGCGGTGGCTGTGGTTATCCGGGTTGCAGGGGCTTTGCTGAGGCATTCGTCAAAACCGATGATATTGGGTCGATGTTTTGCCCGGTTGGCGGAAACGATACCATGGCTAAAGCAGCCGAGGTTATTGGCCAAACCGCTGAGGCCAAAGATCCCATGATAGCAGTTGTTCGCTGTTCGGGTAGCCCTGAATACCGCAAAAGGGTGGTGGAGTACGATGGTGCTTCATCGTGTAAACTGGCTACAGCCCTTTACAGCGGCGATACAGGCTGCCAGTATGGCTGTCTTGGCTTGGGCGACTGTGTGGCTGTTTGTAAGTTTGATGCCATACACATCGATCCGGTAACCCTTTTACCGGTTGTTGATGAGGAAAAGTGTACGGCTTGCGGTGCTTGCGTCAAGGCTTGCCCTAAGTTCATCATTGAACTTCGCAAGAAAGGTCCAAAAGGTAAGCGTATCTATGTATCGTGTATCAACAAGGATAAAGGTGGCCCAGCCCGTAAGGCTTGCCAGGTGGCTTGTATTGGCTGTGGCAAATGCGTCAAGGTTTGCCCCCACGAGGCCATCACCCTTGAAAACAATCTTGCCTACATCGATTACAACAAGTGCAAGCTTTGCCGCAAATGCGTTGAGGAATGCCCAACGGGAGCAATTCTGGAAATCAACTTTCCCCCACGCAAGCCAAAGGTCGAAGGGCAAACTGAGAGTGTTGAAAATAATTAATGTGACACCAAACATAACCGTATAGTAATGTTGAAGACATTTGCTAAAGGAGGCGTTCATCCGCCTGAAAATAAGTTTTCGGCTAATAAGCCTATCGAGGTGTTGCCGCTACCTGCAAAGGTTAGCATTCCTGTATCGCAGCACATTGGAGCGCCAGCTACCATTCTGGTAGCCAAGGGCGATAAAGTTAAGGTTGGACAGCTCATCGCTCAAAGCGCAGGCTTTGTTTCGGCCAACATCCATTCATCGGTTTCGGGTACTGTGGAATCGATCGATCCGGTGCTCGACAGCTCGGGGTACAAACGCCCGGCAATTACCATAGTAGTTGAGGGCGATGAGTGGGAACCCACTATCGACAGGTCACCTGAGCTAAAACGCAATATCGATGCCGATGCCCAAACCATAATCAAAAAAATAGCCGAGGCCGGAATCGTGGGGCTTGGCGGTGCTACTTTCCCCTCGCATGTAAAACTTTCGGTTCCTGCTGGCAAAAAAGCCGATGTGCTTATTATAAATGGTGTTGAATGTGAACCCTACCTCACTTCGGACCACCGTTTAATGCTCGAGAAAGGCCATGAACTCATGGTGGGAATACAGCTGCTCATGCGGGCCTTAGGCGTTGACAAGGCTATGATTGGCATTGAGAATAACAAGCCCGATGCCATTAAATATCTTACCGAAATCGCTAAGGAATATTCTGGCATCACTGTTCATGCATTAAAGGTGAAATACCCACAAGGAGGCGAAAAACAGCTTATCAAAGCGCTAATCAACCGTGAGGTTCCATCGGGAGGCTTACCTATCGATATAGGAGCTGTAGTTCATAACGTGGGTACAGCATACGCTGTTTACGAGGCCGTGCAAAAGAATAAGCCCCTTTTTGAAAGGGTTGTAACCGTAACCGGCAAAAACTTACCTAAACCCTCTAACTTCTTGGTTCGAATAGGAACACCCGTTTCCGATTTAATTGCCGCAGCGGGTGGTTTACCCGACGATACCGCCAAGGTTGTTAATGGCGGGCCCATGATGGGTAAGGCAGTTACCGATATTACAGTACCGGTTACCAAGGGAACTTCAGGAATTATAGTTTTTCCTGCTGCCGAATCGAAACGTAAGGCCGAAAGCGTATGTATCCGATGTGCCAAGTGTGTTTCTGCTTGCCCCATGGGGCTTGAGCCATACCTGCTCATCAGGATGAGCCAACGTATGATGTTCGAAAAGATGGAGCATGAGCGTGTGCTCGATTGTATGGAGTGCGGCTCGTGCAGCTTTGAGTGCCCGGCTAACCTGCCTCTGCTCGATTACATTAGGTTAGGTAAAACCGAAGTGAATAAAATCATAAGGGCACGTAAGAACTAATTTGACTTAACCAGCCAAACTAAAAAAGATAATGGATAGTAAACTTGTAGTTTCACCATCACCCCACGTTCATAGCGGCGAGTCAACCAGCCGGTTGATGTTCAACGTGGTACTGGCACTTATGCCCGCTTTTGCGGTCTCGCTTTACTACTTTGGCATAGGAGCCCTGTTTGTTACCTTACTCTCGGTACTCTCGTGCGTTCTGTTTGAATATTTAATTCAAAAGTTCATTCTAAAGGTACAGCCAACCATTACCGATGGCTCAGCCATTGTTACCGGATTGCTGCTTGCCTTTAACGTGCCAAGCAATTTGCCATGGTACATTGTTGTAATAGGAAGTTTGTTTGCAATTGGAGTTGCTAAGATGAGTTTTGGCGGATTGGGAAGCAATCCGTTCAATCCTGCCCTGGCGGCTCGTGTATTCATGCTCATTTCCTTCCCGGTTCAAATGACCAGTTGGCCTTTACCCATCGAGTCACGCTTAAAATATATCGATGCAGTTACAGGCCCAACACCATTGGCCATTTTGAAGGAAGGATTAAAGAAAGGCGATACCATTTCGCAAATTGCCGACCAGATACCATCGCATCTGCAACTGTTCATGGGGGTTATGGGAGGTTCGCTTGGCGAAATATCGGCCTTAGCTCTTCTAATTGGTTTTGCATGGCTGCTTTACAAAAAAGTGATAACCTGGCATATACCCATATCAATTTTTACCACCATATTCATTTTTACTGGCATACTTTGGCTGGTTAACCCCGAAAAGAATGCCGACCCCATTTTTCACCTGCTAACAGGTGGTGTTATGATTGGTGCCATATACATGGCTACCGACTATGTTACCTCACCCATGCACCCTAAAGGAATGATACTATTTGGAATTGGGATAGGACTGTTAACCGTAATTATTAGGGTTTGGGGAGCCTACCCCGAGGGCGTTTCGTTTGCCATTCTTATTATGAACGCCTTTGTGCCATTAATTAACCGCTATGTTAAACCCAAACGCTTTGGAGAGGAGGTAAAGCGCAATGGCTAATATGGAATCTAATTTCAAAAACATGACAGCTACCTTGCTGATTATTAGTTTGGTAGCATCGGCAGCGCTGGGATTGGTTTACCAATCAACCAAGGAGCCAATTGCACTTGCACAGCAGGCTAAAATTAATAACGCTATTAAGGCTGTGCTTCCTGAATTTGATAACCAACCCGGCAACGAGGCCAAAACTGTTCCCGTTGAGGGTGGAGAACTTATTTTTTACCCTGCAACAAAACAAGGACAACCGGTAGGCACTGCAGTTAAGACCTTTAGTAACAATGGTTTTGGAGGTCGTATTGAACTTATGGTTGGTTTCCTTCCCGATGGAACTATTAATAAGGTAGCAGTTATTTCACATAAGGAAACACCCGGATTGGGCGATAAGATGGATCCAAAAAAATCTAACTTCAGCCTTCAATTCGAGGGTAAAAACCCCGAAACATTCAAGCTCAAGGTTAAGAAGGATGGGGGAGATGTTGATGCCATAACCGCTTCAACCATTTCGAGCAGGGCCTATTGCGATGCAGTAACCCGTGCTTATAATGCATTAAAGGAAGGAGGTAAGCATGAGTAAACTATATAACTTAACAAAGGGGATTTTAAAGGAAAATCCCATATTTGTAATTGTACTTGGGATGTGTCCTACGCTGGCAACCACATCTTCGGCCATGAATGGTTTGGGTATGGGACTGGCTACAACCTTTGTTTTATTTGGTTCCAACACGGTAATTTCGCTAATTGCCCGCTATATTCCCGATAAAGTTCGTATCCCTTCATACATTGTTGTAATTGCTACGTTTGTAACCATTGTCGATTTGGTAATGCAGGCCTATGCCCAATCGCTATATGAAAAGCTTGGGATCTTTATCCCACTCATTGTTGTAAACTGTATTGTTCTGGGACGTGCCGAGGCTTTTGCCAATAAGAATGGAGTGGTGGACTCAATGCTCGATGGTATTGGTATGGGTTTGGGCTTTACGTTTGCATTAACGCTTTTAGGTTCAGTGAGGGAAATTTTAGGTGCCGGTTCATGGTTCGACCACAAGTTTATCCAGGGCGATGCCATTTTGGTTTTCATCCTCTCGCCCGGTGCATTTATTGCCCTCGCATATCTGATTGCCATTTTTAACCGATTGAAGAAATAGGAGGAAACAATATGGAATACCTAATAATTATAATTGCCGCCATATTTGTAAACAATGTAGTGCTATCGCAATTCCTCGGTATTTGCCCATTCTTGGGGGTATCGAATAAGATAGAAACCTCCTTAGGCATGGCTGGTGCAGTAACCTTTGTAATTGTTTT